>JBCCHN010000023.1:0-55771 GCA_039028695.1 Pseudomonadota bacterium | reverse complement strand
CTGCTCATGAGTAACGCCTTTGGCCTGGGCCAAGAGCTGATCGGCCACCTTATAGGTTCCTTCTGTGTAGGCTTGAAAGATCTCGGCGTTTTCCCGGCTGTCTTCCAAGCCGTAACGGGCCGCAAAGTCCAACCACTGCGCTTTACTGTCCAGGCAGGGTAAGGCGGCATATGGATTATAACTGCAGGCCTGCTCCCGTGTGATCCGGGGATTGAGCCCCATGCCGGCCACGTCCCGCGCCACGCCGGTGGGCTGATAACCATAAGCTGGCACCGGCAAACCCTTTTCCATCGCGTATTGGGTATCGGCGGTGCGAAAATCGCCTTCCGCATAGGCGGCAAACATGCTCGCCGTCCGCAGATTAGGCTCCAATCCATGCTTTTCTAAAAAGGCCTCGAACAGCTCCTTGGCGCCGGGACATGGGCGATCGAGAAAAATGTTAAAGCCGCAGGGGGCCTCCTGGCGTCCGCGATACATATCCAGATTGAGCGCACGCACATCATCAAGCAAGCCAAAGGCGCTCTTGCCTGCTGGGTCGGGCAGCCCTCGGGCCCGCGCCATCAAGCGGTCGCCTTCCCCCACATTATGCTCCTTATAGGCCTGAAAAATAGCCGCGCTTTCCCGGGTCTGCTCAAAATCGTGAAACTCGACGAATTCTTTCCAGATCCGGTGGGTATCCAAACAGGGATGGGGATCGAAATAGTTGTGCGTGCATTTATCGTTCGGCGGCGGTCCGCCCACGGACTCACTCGGATCCGCCTTTGCCGCTTCCAGCTCTTTTTGTGTCTGATGACCGACGAATTCCAGCTCGCCGTCCCGCCATTGTAATTCGAAAAGCGCTTTCGCCCACGCCGGATTCCACTTCGTGGGCCCAATGGCATAGTTGACATACAAAAAGACCCGATCCTCTTCCAAAAGATCGACCTTCCAATTCCAATAGGAAACTTTCCAGTCATTGGAGTTGGTGGTGTTTATGCGGTGTTCTTCGTTATAGCGGGTGAGCTTGCGGGATAAATCCCGATCGTTGTCCTCCAAATAGCGCTCCACCTGATCTTTGGATTGTACCGGCGCCGACCAGGCCATTGATGAAAGGAACAAAAAGCAAACAAAGACCGCAATAAACAGCCCCAGCGCCAAGGAAAAGAGTCTCCCGGCGCCACTGTCGCTCTTCATACTCGCTAAACTTCTCATCCCAAAAGCCCGCTCCATCTCGTTTGGTGGGCAGTGGTAATTACAATTTACTATGCATTACAACCACATGAGGAAATGGTAGCGGGACAAACTGCGGGCGTCCAATCAAATTCACTAACCTCTTCGCGCGTGCTAAAGACGCTTGGGCAAAAATCGGCTGAAATAGGCGAGTACGAGCATGCCCGACCCGGCCGCGAGAAATATCGAAGGCAAGGGGAAAAACCGGAGCAGCAAGGAAAAAATACCCGGCGGCAAGAGCTGGGCGGTATCCCGATAGGTGGCGAAAACACCGGTCATCTCGGCACGCTCCAAAGGATGGACGGCACGCAAGAAGGGCACATTGCCACCGCCGTCCACCGTACTCGTGGCCAAAGCCGCCCCCACCAACAGGGCCGCGCCGAGCCAGGCCACATCTGTCCCCAAGGGAATGATCAATGTGGCCAAGCCGCTCAGGGCATAGCCGACGATTAGCAGTTTGCGCAGGCCAAAACGGCGCCCGACCCAACCCCACAAGGGCACGATAAACACTGCTGCCGAAGCGATGGAGATAATCGCGCCGCTCATAACATCATCGATCCCCGCCTCGACACAGAAGATCGGCGCGTAGATGAAAAACATCGACCACCATCCGGCCCGGCCCAAGGCCAGTACCCAGGCCAAACGCAAGCGTGGCTGCTCAAAAAAGTGCGGTAAATTTCTAATCGGATTGGGCGGCGGTCGCTTCGCCGGCAACACCGCTGGATTGTCACCCAATCGGAGTACCCAAAAGTACACCAAAAGCACGGCCGCCGCTGTTGCGGAAACCGAAAAGGGCACCCAGGCCGCCACTTCGGCTTGCAGAAAAACACCCAACCAAGGTCCCACGGTCCAAGCGCCGGCCGAGTAAAACAAACGCATTGGCTCGAACTGGCCCATTTGTTCTCGGGGAATATGGTCCATCAAGTAGAGATTAAAGGTGATATCCAAAAAGGTGATCGACACCACATGCAAGGCCATGCCGACAATCAAACCGGACACCGTTTGGGTCGCCATAAGGCCGGCTGAGGCCGCCATCATCACGGTCCCGGCGGTAAATACCCAACGCCGCGCAAAAAAATGGACAAAGCGGGGTGCCGCCAAGCTACCGCAAAGCCCGGCCAGGCTCACACCGAAATAAAATAAGCTAACGTTCTCGACCGAACCCAACAGGTTGTTGGCGCTCAAGGGCACCACCGTAATCAGCAAGGCCCGGCAGGTCGTCATCAGGGCAAAGAGGGAGGCAAAGGTCCGGGCACGCCGTGGCCCGATGGTCCCCAACCAGACCGGTAAGTGAATGGACCGCACCTGCCACCGCCCCTAAGTCAAAAAAACGCCGCACTCACATCGATTTGCAATCACGACTCGTAACTTTGTGATTGCAAGCTTACCCCAGCCATCCGGGACCAGTTATGTTTAATTCGCAGGTATGCTGCCCATATTCGAGCGGTAAATCGAAATTTTCGAAGGTTGGCATTGCCTTTTCCGTCCATTCGCTCACCTCTCCCCTGGACGCAGATGGACGGCAACTAGATACTTCTTGGTCTCGAACCATAGTCCGCGTTGGTCAAAGAGCCCGATGATTATCGTCCTAGGATCCGTCAACCTGGATATTTCTTTTACTGTGAGCCGGCTGCCCGGCCCCGGTGAGACCGTGCTGGCCAAGAGTTATCTCACCAGCCCCGGCGGTAAGGGTGCCAATCAAGCCTGCGCCGCTGCCAAAGCCGGCGCGCAAACCGCCTTTTTCGGTAAGGTCGGTCAGGACAGCTTCGCATCGACCGCCCTCGCAGGCATGGCCGATGCCGGAGTAGATCTGCATGGGGTCTCAGCCGCCAAAGCCGGTACCGGGTGCGCCACCATTGCTGTCGATGCACAAGCCGAAAATGCGATCGTGGTGGGAAGCGCGGCAAATCTGGAGGTGACTCACGACCAAGTGCCCGATGAGCTTTTGTCGGAGCCGTCCATGCTGCTCCTGCAAATGGAAATTCCTTATGGGGAGAACTGGCGCATAATCGAACGGGCCCGACAAAAGGGATGCAAGGTCCTTTTGAATGTGGCGCCCTATGGTGACGTACCCCGAACGGCCCTGGAAGGTGTCGACATCTTGATCGTCAACGAAACCGAGGCGCGTCAATTAGCTGGCTCCAAGACGGTGAATTTAGAGTCGCTGGCTCGGGAGTTATCCGAACGCCACAACCTCACGACCGTGATGACCTTGGGATCGGCTGGTGTCCTCAGCACCGGCCCGGCCGGCCTCCTGCGGGTCCCCACCCACGCTGTCGAAGCTGTGGACACGACCGGCGCCGGCGATACCTTTTGCGGCTGTTTGGCGGCGGCCATGGACCAAGGCGAAGATCTACCGGCTGCCTTGGCCTTCGCCAACGCAGGCGCAGCACTGGCCTGCACCCGGGCCGGAGCGCAAACCGCTCAGCCCAACCGGTCCGAGATCTTGTCGCTCTTGTCCGATTAGGCGAATTGGCTATGCTGGTTTCACACTGCCGATCCAGAAAGAGACGGCACACCTGCACGAACGGCAAGACCGGATCATGAAGCACTACGACGTCATCATTATCGGCGCGGGACACAATGGCTTGACCTGTGCATGCTATCTGGCGCGTGCCGGCCTGGACGTCCTGGTGCTGGAGCGCAACGATTATATCGGCGGCGCCGCGGTCAGCCGGGAACTCTACCCCGGTTGGACTTATTCCAATTGCTCTTACGTCTGCAGTCTCTTGCGGCCGGAAATCATCCGGGATCTGGAATTGCCCCGCCACGGGCTACAGGTCACTCCCTACGAAGGCGGCACCACCCTCACCCGCGACGGCGACTACCTGGCGAGCTTTGGCGACCATGACATTCATCGCCGGGAGATTGCCCGCCATAACGCGCGCGACGCCGAGGCCTACGAGCTCTACAGCACCGAGCTCAAGCGTCAGTGCCGTTTCATCAAACCGCTGCTTTTACGAACACCGCCCGATCCCACATCCTTTAAGCCTCGGGATATCAAGGAGCTCTTGTACCTGGGCAAGCGCTTCGGTGATCTCGGCGAGGCGCAGATGTACGAGACCCTGCGCTTCTGGTCCATGAGCATTAGCGACTTTTTGGATGAGTATTTCGAATCCGATCTTTTGAAGGCGCACCTCGCCGGATCCGGCATCATCGGCACGGCCCTCGGTCCCTGCTCGCCCGGGTCGGCCTATGTACTCCTCCATCACTATATGGGCGAAGTGGATGGCAACATCGGCGCCTGGGGCTTTGCCCGCGGCGGCATGGGCGCCATTACCCAGGCCATGGCTCGGTCTCTTCAAGGCCACGGCGGTGAAATCCTCATGTCCGCCGGGGTTGAGCAGGTCCTGGTGGAAAATGACCGCGCGGTCGGTGTCTGCCTGCAAAACGGCGATGAATATCGGGGCCGCATGGTAATCTCCAACATGGACGCCAAACGCACTTTTCTCAAAGCACTAGACCCGCAACATCTGCCGGATGATTTCCTCAAGATCGTCGAGCGCTTCAAAATTCGCGGCTCCTCGGGCAAACTCAATATCGCCTTGGATGGCCTACCGGATTTTCCGGCCCTGCCAAAAGACAATCCCTCTCTCAGCATCAATCTGCATTTCACCGACAGCATCGAGCGCATGGAGCGGGCCTATGACGATTGGAAAAGAGGGACCTGGTCCAAGGATCCCTATCTGGACTGCCTGATACCAACGCTGATCGATCCCACCATGGCGCCGCCGGGCAAGCACTACATGACCGTTTTTGTCCAATACGCACCGCCCTATCTTGCCAACGGGGAATCTTGGGACGGGCCGAACCGGGAGGCTTTCGGTCAAACAGTGATCGATCAAATCTCCGAGCATAGTCCCAACTTTCGCGACCTAATTCTTCATGCAGAGGTGCGCAGCCCCTGGGACCTGGAAAACGAGGTCGGCCTCACCGAAGGCAATATCTTCCAGGGGGAGTTGACCATGGATCAGCTGCTCTTCAATCGCCCAGTGCCGGGCTTTGCCCAATACCGCACCCCGGTGAAAAACCTATACCTCTGCGGCTCCAGCGCCCATCCCGGAGGAGGGGTCATGGGCGCCCCTGGTGCCAATGCGGCACGCGAGGTTATGCGGGATCTAGGGGTACGGGGGCCGGCCGCCATGGCCGGTTTGCGGGGCTAGGCCATGAGCGAGCGTTATGACAGCCTCATCATCGGCGGTGGGCACAACGGCCTTGTTTGTGCAGCGACCCTGGCCCAGGCCGGCCAACAGGTCCTTGTACTGGAAGCTCGCGAGCAAGTCGGTGGCGCAGCCGTCACCGAGGAGTTTGCGCCGGGCTTCAAAGTCTCGTCCTGCGCTCATCTTCTCTATCAACTCCATCCCCAAGTGGTCACCGATCTAAAGCTGAAAGACCACGGCCTGACTTTCGTCAACCCGGACCTGGCGACGATCGCGATCGGTTCTGACGGCGATTTTTTGCGCCTGCACGGGCCGGAGATTTGGGGAGACCTCCCCGAGGGCGAACTGGCTGCTTATCAAGCCTTACGCCAGAGGCTGTTGAAAATGGCCGCAGCGCTCAGGCCTCTGCTGACAATGCCCCCTCCCCGATTGGGCACTGCGGGGACCGCCGACCGTCACGGTCTGCTCAAAATGGGCTGGACACTGCGCAAGATGGGGCAATCTCAACTGCGAGACTTTTTGCGCATTGCCGGCATGAATGTTGCGGATCTGCTGGAGGACGAACTGAGCGCTTCCCTCCTCAAAGGCGCGCTGGCCTGGGACGGTGTAGTGGGCTCCCACGCAGGGCCGCGTTCACCGGGGACGGTCTTGTCCTATCTCTATCGCCTCACCGGTCAAGTCGACAATCGGCAGGGCGCCATCGCTCAGCCTGTCGGAGGCATGGGCACGGTGACCCGGGCTATGCTAGAGGCCTGCCAAGCCGCCGGCGTGACAGTCCAGGCCAACGCCCCAGTCGGTCAAATCAAGGTCCAGAACGATCGCGCTTGTGGTGTTGTCCTGACGGACGGCCGCGAGATACGCGCCAACGCCGTTATTTCCAATGCCGATCCGCGACATACCTTTTTGGACCTGCTCGGCGCGCGCCATTTGGACACGGGTTTTGTGACACGCATCCGCCGCCTGCGCGCCAAAGGCAATGTCAGCAAGCTCCACTTGGCCCTGGACGGCACGCCGTCTTTTACCGGCCTGTCGGCGCGTGACCTGGCTGGTCGCCTGCTCATTAGCCCCTCCATCGACTATTTGGAGGAGGCCTTCAATCCCGCCAAGTACGGAGAGTTCTCGCGATCGCCGGCAATGGAGATCACATTGCCAAGCTTGCAAGACGCCAGCTTGGCGCCCGGGGGCAAACAGGTGTTGTCGGCCACTCTTTGCTACACCCCCTACGCCTTAAAGGGCGGTTGGGAGGTCATGCGGGAACGGCTGGCCGATCAGGTGATCGACCAGCTGGAACTCTATGCGCCAGGCATAAAGGCACAAGTCATCGACCGCGAAATCCTGACACCACGCGATTTGGAGATGCGTTTCGGCATGGCGGGCGGTCATTGGCACCATGCAGAGATGGCCATTGATCAGCTTCTCATGATGCGCCCCGTACCCGGTGCCGCCCAATACGCCACGCCCGTGGCAGGCCTTTATCTTTGCGGCGCCGGCTCCCACCCGGGCGGCGGGGTAATGGGGGTCGCCGGCATGAACGCCGCCCACACCATCTTGAACGACAAGGGCTGAGAAAAGGTCAAATGCGCAAGGACCACTACAAATCTGCCGTCGAAGAAACGCCCTTTCACCGGCGGACCGCGGCTGCCAACCACACCAACCTTTGGGGCCGTTGGGCGGGCTTCACCACGGTTTCCTGTTATGAGGAGGTTGAGAGGGAGTACTTCGCGATCCGCAACGCGGCGACCCTTTTTGATCTCTCTCCCATGATCAAATACAAGGTGACCGGTCCCGAGGCCGAGGCCTATTTGAACCGCCTGGTCACGCGCGACATATCCAAGCTGCCGGTGGGTCGGGTTGCCTACTGCCTTTGGTGTGACGACGAGGGAAAGGTTCTGGATGATGGTACGCTCTTCCGACTGAGCCAGGATGATTTCCGCCTCTGTTGCCAAGAGCGGAATTTGCCCTGGCTGCAGGATGCCGCCTTCGGCTTCGATGTGGATGTGGAGGATATCAGCTCGCAAATCGCCGCCCTGGCCCTGCAAGGGCCTACCTCAGCGTCTGTCTTGCGCGCCCTGGGTGTTTCCGAGATCGATGACCTGAGGCCCTTTAACTTCACGCAGGCCTTTTTTGCCGGCGGAACTCTCTTGATCTCGCGGACCGGTTTCACTGGGGATTTGGGCTACGAACTTTGGGTCGACCCGCTGTTGGCGGAGGCCCTTTGGGACCGCCTAATGGAAGTGGGCGCCCCCCTTGGCCTTCGCCCCATCGGCAGCCAAGCCTTGGACATCGTCCGCCTCGAAGCCGGCTTTATCGTCACCAATGTGGATTTTGTCGCTGCCAATCAGGCCGTGCGGCGCAATAGGGGCCGCTCGCCCTTCGAGCTGGGCTTGGGCCGACTGGTAGATCTTAAAAAAGGCCACTTCAACGGCCGCCGCGCCCTATTGCGTGACAGCAAGGAAGGGCCCAAGCACAATCTGGTCCTGCTCGACATTCAAGGCAATAAGGCCGCTGAGGGTGCCATCATCTATCACCGCAAATCCCGAGAGGTGGGGCACGTCACTTCCGCCCACTGGTCACCCACCTGCAAGACCAACCTGGCCTTTGCCAGTTTACAAGCCCCTTATGGATCCGAGATCACCGATGACATTTGGGCGCAGGTATATACCCTAAAGGAGCTGAAATGGGACAAAGTCATGGCATCCTGCCAAATTGTTCCGCGTCCCTATTTTAACTCGGTTAGGCGTCAGGTCACTCCGCCCGGGGATTGGTAAAGCTCGTCTGCTGCCATGTACGACCCGACGATTTATAACCATCACGTCACCGCCCCCAGCTATTGGGAGGCAACGGTCCAAAGAAAAGACGGGGACTTTCCCGCTTTGACCGGCGATGCAAGCTGTGATGTGGCGATTATCGGCGGCGGTTTTACCGGCCTCTCCGCGGCCCTGCATCTCGCCCGAAACTACGGCCTGAACGCCCGGGTGCTTGAAGCCGGCCCCATCGCCTGGGGAGCATCGGGTCGAAACGGCGGATTTTGCTGTCTTCCTGCCAGCAAGCTCCCAATTTCGAAGCTCATTGACCGGTACGGCCTGGAGGAAACCAAGAGGTTCTTCGCCGCCCAACTGGACGGTATGGATCTTGTAAAGGACCTTTTGGCGCAGGAAGACATCGACGCCGAGGCTTGCGGAAATGGCAATTTCGAGGTTGCCCACTCCCCCAAAGTATTCCCGGGCTTCACCCAGGATGCCGATCTCCTAACCCGCCTCTTTGGGATTGAAACAGAGGTTTTCAGCCCCGAGGATTTTACTAAGATTGGGCACGGCGGACAGGAACAATTCGGGGCCATGTTAATGAAGGTTGGTTTCGCTTTGCATCCGCTCAAGTTCTCCCTGGGCATGGCCCGGGCAGCGAAACGCCACGGCGCTACTCTTTATGGCGAAAGTAAAGTGATCGACTGGCAGGTGGAAAAATCCGGACGCCATCTATTGAAAACCCCATCGGGAGAGCTTTCTGCCGATCAAGTGATCATCGCCACCAATGGCTACACGACCGAAGGTTTGCACAGGGCAATAGACCAGCGCGTTCTCCCGGTGCTCTCGAACATTATCGTCACCGAGCCCCTTGACGAAGCCCTGCTACAAGCCGAAAGCTTCCATACGCTTACGCCCATATGCAACAGCCGCAATTTGCTTTTTTATTACCGGCGTTTGCCAGATCGGCGCATTCTTTTTGGCGCGCGGGGGGACACCACGGGCACAGAGGCGGACGGGGAAAAGATGCGCGCTTGGATGACCCGCCGATTGGGTCAGGTCTTTCCGGCCTGGAAGGACGTTCCCATCGCCTATTTCTGGCGCGGTTTGACCTGTATGACCCGCAAGCTAACGCCCTCCGTCGGCCAATGGGCGGATGATCCTTCTGTCTGGTACGGCTATGGCTATCATGCCAACGGTGTTAACACGGCCCCTTGGACCGGCCGCTTGCTGGCCCAACTCATTGGCGGAAATACCCGACCGGAAGATGAAATCCCTCAGATCATGGCAGGTCCGCCGCAGCCCCTTCCGATACCGAGCCTACGCCCTTGGTATCTGCGCGGCGCCCTCGCCTACTATCGCCTGCGTGATCGAATCAGCTCATGATAGCCACCTTGCAAGCGCCAGATAGGCTTCTCATCTGGTGCCGGCTATCGACCTTTGGCGCGGTGCTCTCGATCGCACTTCTTGTGGGTTTGTCTCGGCCTCTTGCCGCAGAGGAGGTCGATTTGGAACTTATCTTGGCCGTCGATGTCTCTTCCAGTATTGATCCCATCGAGGCGAACCAGCAACGCAACGGCTATTTGATCGCTTTGAGCGACCCTCACATTTTGAACGCAATCAAAAAAGGGGCCTTAGGGCAGATCGCGATCAGCTATGTGGAATGGGCCGATGTGGGCTATCAAAAGGTCGTGGTGGATTGGCAGATAATCGACAGTGCCGCCTCGCTGCAGGGATTTGTTCAAGCCCTAGCCGCGGCGCCTATTTCCTCGGGATTTCGAACATCCTTATCGGGTATTATTGACTTTTCCCGCCGCTCATTCCGGCAAAACGATTATCGCGGCACGCGCCGCGTTCTCGATGTTTCGGGTGACGGTCCCAACTCGGATGGCCGTTACGTCCAAGAGGCGCGGGATGATGCCATCAGTGAAGGCATCACCATCAATGGCCTGCCGGTCTTAAGCGACCGTCCCAATCCGGATGGATCGGCACCGGCCGTCTCCATGGATTATTACTACGAGCGACGGGTTATCGGCGGCCAAGGCGCCTTTTCCATGCTCGCCAACCTCGATAACTTCGCGCCGATCCTTCGCAAAAAGCTCTTGCGCGAAATCGGCGGCACGCACCTGACCACCTCTATTCCAAGGCCGTAATCAAATAGCCGGAGAGCAAGCGGGCCGCCTTTTGGAAATCGTCCAAAGACATGGCCTCCCGCGGATTATGGCTTCCTTGATCATTACGGATAAAGATCATTCCGCTGGGCACACCGAAGTTGGCGAAAACAGCGGCGTCATGGCCGGCCCCACTCGCCATTTCAAGGGCGGGCAAGTCCAACTCCCGCGCCACGGCGCCAAGTCGCTTGCGCATCGCGGGGTTCAACTCGGCCGGCTCGCAATAGGTTGGGCGGCCAAAATCGAAATCCACACCCATATGCTCTTCAATTTCTGCAGCCCATTTTTTGGCATTGTCGCGCATGGCGAACATGGTTTGCTCTTCGATGGAGCGAAAATCCATCACAAATCGGGTCTCTCCCGCCACTTTACTCGGCCCATGAAAACGCGGATCGGTCGTTAACTCCCCGACGGTGAAAACCAGATCATGCCCCGCGTCCTCAAGGGTTAGCCAATCGTCGTTCAAACATTGGATGAGAGCAGTGGTCGCCGCCACCGCATCGCGCCGATAGGCCCGCGCCAAGGCACCCGAGTGCCCATAGACCCCAAAACAGCGCGCATCCCGATAGCGAAAATCACCACGAATACCGGTCACGATGCCCAGCGGCACCGACTGCTCCACCAAATGAGGTGCCTGCTCGATATGAACCTCCAGGAAGGCACGTACTTGGCTTGGCTGCAGATAGGCTTCGCCCCGTTTGATGGCCTCCAAATTACAGCCCGCCGCCGCCATGTGTTCAGCCAACGAACGCCCATTGTCCGCGCGCGGCACCTCCAGCTCCTTGGGATCTAACTGCCCAAAAGCCGCATAGGACCCGATGTACGACACGTCGAACCAAACGGATTCCTCGCCGCGGATGGCCATAACGGTTACATCACACGGGGGTCGCCATCCCGCCCGTTGAAACCCGGCAAGCGAAGCCAATCCGGCCGCGACACCGGCCGCGCCGTCAAAATTGCCTCCTTGATCAACGGAATCTAGATGGGAGCCGACGATCACCGGCGGCAAATTTCGGTCCCTGCCCGGTAAGGTCATGTAAAGATTAAGGGCTGCGTCGGTATGGATTTCCAGGTCCAATGCCTCGCCCACCGCCCGCACGATATCATGGGCCGCCTGCTCGCCAGGCCCATAGGTATCCCGCACGATGCCTTCACCTTTTCGGGTTTTGGCATCCAATTCGGCAAAAAGACGTCTCGCCAGTTGGCCGTCGGGCTCTAGTTCCCTAAGGTCCGCGGCCATCCCCTGACCCGTCTTTATCATCCCCCGTAACCACGTCGCCCCTCGCCTTTCGCTCAGTCAGACCTATCCTTTATCATCATTACCAATTGGCGCTAAAGGATCATTTTTCGATTGTAGGCGCCTTTCGCTGCAACGCCCTTACCAGTCCCTCAGGGATTCAGCGCCCCATGGCGCCCAAAAGCCGGCTGAAGATTCCTTTATTCGCCTTGTGGCCGCGTCCCTCTGCGGTAATAAAACGCAATTGGTCCCCCATAAGTTCCACTGCCGTCAAATTACCGCTAATAAAGACACCGCTATCGACCCCAATTCGGTGGGGTAAGCAACAGGGGTTCTCCGGCGTATGCCCGTGAACCACCGTCACTGAAAAAGGCCAGTCGGCGCCCGTCAGAAAGGGCTCGCGGATCCACAAGAGGTCCTCTTCCCCCTGGTCCTCTTGGCTCTTTCGGGGATTCATGCCCGCATGGGCAAAAAAGTAATCGCCAAGGGCGTAACTCAAAGGTCGGGCTCGCAAAAATGCCAAGCGCTCTTCTCCCATGGCCTGTCGCAATAGCGCGGCGAGGCCTTCTGGCCGATCCCAGCTCTCCCCCGGCAAAAGCGCATCGAGAGTATCTTGACCTCCGTTCATGGTCCAAATATCGATCCAACGCTGCGACGGCAGCGGGTTATCCACCACATCCAGCAAAAATTGTTCATGATTGCCCCGCAAGGCAATTTCTGTGACCCCGGTCACGTTGCTTGATCCGGGCTCCTTCAATCCGGCCGCCACCAGGTCCAAACACTCGAGGGGATGGAGACCCCGGTCGATATAGTCCCCCAGCCAGACCACCACGTTCTCAAGATCCGTGGGCCCCTCGGATAATTCTTTCCTTAAATATTGGGACATGCACTTTGATTGATCCAAATGTGCATGGATATCGCCCACGGCGAAGACGCGAACGCCCTCGGGAAGAACGCGCGGCGCTTTTTGCCATTCGCCAAGCCTCAAATGAGCCAAGGCCGCCTCCGCGGGGAGTCTGCCAATGAAATCACCCTTTACATAAAATCCCGGGGAACAGTTTTTTTCCACTGTCTGCGGGAAACTACCTCGGCCCCTTCATAGGCGGTCACCGTGGCCTCTAAAAAGAAATTGTCCTGATCCGACCACTGACGCGCGCTGCTCTCGATCCTCACCGACCACTCCCCCCTAGCCAAGGTCATGAGCCAATTGCATTCGGCACGGGCGCACAGGGGATCTTCCGGGTGAATGCTGTAGGTTTCCTTGACATGCCCCCCATAGGTCAATCCATGTGACTTGGTGGTCGCCAAGCCAAAGTCATCCTTAATGAGCAGGCGACTCTCCCCGCTGGCCCAATCGAACTCACTCCAACGTCGGTTGGATACGGGACGATGAACCTCCTGCACCAGCGGCGGGGCACACTCCGCATCCTCGAAGGGCCGCAAGGTTTCCGCCCGCGCCTCGCGAACCGGCAGGTCAAGCCGGCTCTCGCCCAAATGAACCTGGATGGTGGCCGCCTCCGCAGAGGGCCAAATCAAGGGCCAATAGCTGGTAGAAATCGCCAAACGAAGACGATGACCGGTCGGAAAGGCATAGGCCACGTCGTCCAAGCGCAGCCTTATGCGATAGCGCTTGCCCGGAACAAGCGCCTCGGGGCTCTCATGGCCCTCCCGATGGCTCAAATTCAAGATGCCTAAGGTGACACGGGTCGAAGCTCCATCGGGCGCTACATCGCAAAGTCGCACAGCGACAAAGGCCTGGGGCTTGTCCGCCTCTAAGTCCAAATGGATCTCCGGAGCTCCGAACATTTCCAGCCTCTCCGTTAAGACATTGCTGTCAAAGCAAAGAGAGCCCGCATCGTCGTATCGTTGCTCGCCAGGCCATTCGGGGCCTGCCCACATGGCGCAATACTCTCCGCAAGCCATACCCACCGTCTGCGGCGAGCAATGAGACAATATATCCCCGGATGGGCCGGCCTCCGCCCCCAGGCGGCTGCCCTGGCACAGGTAGAGCGATCGCGGGTTACGTCCCGATGGCGGCCAGGCCTCTTCAGCGATCCAACGGCCGGAGCGTTCTTCATAGTGTGCGGCCGGTCGCGCGCCGTCCATCATGTATGCCCGATAGAGGGGCTCGTCCATAATCCCCGTATCCTCTCCTTTTAGCCAGAAATCCCACCAGCGCAGGCATTCCTGCAGGAAACCGATGGCCGGCTCAGGCTTGGCGAAATGGGGATACTTGTGGATCCAGGGGCCGACCAGGCCCCGGCAGGGCGCCGATAAGCCCGATAACAGCCGTGGCACCGCGTTGGAATAGGCATCGCCCCAACCGCCCACGGCAAATACCGCCGCCTTGATGGCTGCAAAGTCCTCACAGACCGAGCCATGCTTCCAGAAAGCATCGCGGCGCTGGTGGTCTAGCCAATTCTCCGCCAAAAAAGTTTGCTCGGCCAAACGATTCAGCCACATCTCCCGCCAGGCCTCGCCCACCAATTCCGGATCCGGCGGTCGCGAGGAAAAGGCCAGCATGGTCGCCGCCCATCCCAGATTTTCGTTCAGCAAACAACCGCCCTTAAAATGGATATCGTCCTCATAGCGATCATCGGTGGAACAGATCGTGACGATGGCTTTCAGCGCCTCCGGCTGGCGGGCAGCCACCTGTAAGCCGTTAAAACCACCCCAAGAGATGCCGATCATACCCACCTGGCCGCTGCACCACTCTTGATTAGTGATCCAGTTGATCACTTCCAGGGCATCGTCTTGCTCTTGTTTTAGGTATTCATCGAACATCAGTCCTTGGGATTCGCCATTGCCTCGCATATCCACGCGCACGCAGGCATACCCATGGCCCGCGAAATACGGATGGGTCAGTTCATCTCGCTGTTCGGTACCGTCGCGTTTCCGATAGGGCAAATATTCCAAGATCGCAGGAACCGGACGTTTTTCCGCATCCAAGGGCAGCCAAATCCGGGCGGCCAGCCGGCAACTATCACCCAGGTCTATCCAACAATTCTCTATTTCCCGTATTGCCCGGGGAAATTGACCGACCACACGCATTTTTACGCCCTACCATTTTTTTGATTTTTCAACTTAAAATTCTATTGGTCCGCTTGCATTCACCAATTGTCATTCTTCCCGCTCAGAAAAAACTCGAACTTCGCCGTTGAATATATAGCCGCCGCTGCGGATGGTTTCGATGATTTTCGGATGCTTGACATTGATCTCGATCTTGCGGCGCAGACGCCCTATGAGGACATCAATGCCTCGGTCTCCTGGCGCCGCTTTTTGCCGACCCAAATGCTCGACCAAGGCGTCTCGGCTGAGCACCCGATTGGCGTTGTGCAGGAAGGCTAAGAGCACCTTAAGCTCGGAGTTGGTCAAGGCTCGATGGTCACCATTTTCATTTTCCAGATTGCGTCGCTCCACATCCAGGCGCCAATTCGCAAAGGCCAGCATCCGCGCGTCCCGCACAGGACGATGATCCTCCTCCCACCACTGCATCTTCCGGAGTTGCGTTCGAACCGCCCGCAACAACTCTTCCATATGGAAGGGCTTGGTCAGATAGTCATCCACGCCCAGCTCCATGAATTCCCGCTGGGACAAGCGCTCGGACAAAGCCGTCACCATGATGATCGGGATGACGCGGGTCTCGGCCCTTGACCGCAGGTTGGCCACAAAATCGGCGCCGCCCATCTCCGGCATCAAAACATCGGCGATGACAAGATCGGGCAAATCCAGATCCATACAGGCCAAGGCTGCCAGGCCGTTCTCGGCCAAGGTTACCTCATAGCCCTCGTAGCCCAAGGCTTTGCCTAAGCGCTCGCGAATGAGGTCGTCGTCCTCAACAACGAGAATTTTAGTCATGGACTTTTCTGGCTCCCCTCTCCAGAAAGGCATGATCTGCCCCGATTGGGGCACGGCTGGCAGGATGCAATCTTCTGGGCGATCACGCAACCTGATCAGTCCGATCGCTACACGCAGAGCGACCTTTCCCTAAGCAGCACTCTCTGTCAAATCGCGGCCAGCGTTCGCTTCCTGCTCTGCTGACGGTCGGGGCAGCACAATTGTAAAGGTGGTGCCCTCACCAAGCGCGCTTTTAAAGGAAATCTCGCCGCCCATGGATTTGACCGCCGATCGGGCCACCGCCAATCCCAATCCCGAGCCCGTCATGGATTCGGCATTCTTGGCCCGCCGAAAGGGCTCAAATACGATCGATGCCGCTTCCTCAGGGATGCCCATGCCGTGGTCGCGTACTTGTAAGGTCAAGGAGCCCGGCTCATAGCTCAGCAAAACCTCAACCTTGTCGCCGCCGCGTGAATACTTCACGGCGTTCTGGTAAAGGTTCGACAAGAGTGCCCGCAAATACACCGGATCGCCTCGATAAAATCCCACATCCCCCTCCTCATTCACATCCAATCGATGATCTTCATAGAAGGGTCCAACGGTTTCATCCCAAACCAAACGGACAAAGGCGGCCATCTCGATATCCTCGGCCGCGGACCCGGTTTCCACCCAATCGGATTTGGCCAAGACCAGAACGTTGTCCACCAGCTTGCTTAGGGCATCCACGCCCTTATGGATCGCCCGGTACTCGTCTTCACGATCCTTTTCCGTCATTCGCTCTCCATAGCGCTCCAACAGCTCTGTGGCTGCCCGAATGGCCGCTAAGGGGGTGCGCAACTCGTGGGAAACCATGGAAATAAAGCGCGACTTCATGGCGCGCAAGTTCTGCTCATGTTGCAAGGCCTTGGTCAGCGAAGCCTGCCGTTCCATGAAGAGATCGGCCCCGCGGATAAACTGCAGCAAAAAATAGGCAATGGCTATCAAACCGATCCCGATTAGCGGCGAAAGCGGCCGCAAAAATCGATCGCCTGGCGGCTCAAAGGTCCATTGCAAATGGCCAAGCGTGTGGCCATCAAAGCCAAACAAGGGGACCGACGCGTGTCCCTCCGGAACCAGGCCAACATCGGCACTCAAATTTTCCAATGCTCTACTCAAGGGATCACGCAGGGGAAAACTATCCGCCAATGGCAAGGTAAGAACCAGTATCGGGCCGTATGTCTCAACCGCGTTCGACTGAGCATCGGACAGGGCGACACGCTGCGCTATCAAAAATTGAATGTCATCCCCCATGCGGGCAAAGGTTCTCACCGGGCCGGTGCGCGGTTTACCCTCCTCGCCGACGGGGGACAAACTCTCGGAAATCCAGTCTTCCAATTCGGGGGAAAACAGCTGTGCGAAGGACACATCCGTAACTTGACCCTGCAAGAACCCCCGGCTCTCTGCCCCATCATGCGGCAACAGCCAAGCCGAAGCGATGGCAAAATCCCGATGCAGGCTCTCGCCAAGCGTAAGCGTGGCCCAGCCTTCATCGATTTTACCCGGTAAGCCCACATAACCACCGGCTTGGTCCACGGCAAAATCTATGACGCCTTGCAAACTGTTCCACTGGATGGTCAGCATGGAACCGACCAATTGGCGGTCGGCGGTCACGGCCTCCCGGTTTAAACTTCGGGTACCGCTCCAGACAAAGCCAATGATCGACAAAAAGCAGATAAGCAAAATGACCAGAACGGGCACCACCAGCTTGCTCCGGTCCAGCTTGGCAAGGCCGGGCCGGGCCGCTTTTCGAACACCAAGGTCCGGTTCGGCGATTATGTCCTCCTGAAAATCTGGCCTCTCGTGCCCACTTTTCATCGGTCCAAAGCTCACTCAAAAAAACCAACGGCGCGACGAAATCCCCGTTGTCGCCTCACGCGATCTGAACTGCCACATCCGGGTCAATCAGAACCTTGGCGCCCGAGGAGTGGGTGTACTCGACCCATCCGAAATAGCTGGGATTGTTTTGCCCTGAATCAGACGCACTCCAACTTCCTGCGCTGGATTCGAGCTTAACCGTGTCATTTCCACTACCCAGCACATGCAGGGGTGAACTGACCGTATCTGTCGTCTCAAGCACGTCATCTTCGTTAAGGGTCAAAGTGATGGCCTTGCTTTCGTCAAGCTTCAGGACCTCTACGTGGCCGATGGCCCCATCGGCAACGTCGGTCAAATCCAGGTCCCGGCTCACTTCCAAAACATCAATGCCGCTGCCGCCCTCGGCTGACCCACCATTCCAAACCAGGCGGGATAGCGCATCGCCCCCGGTGCCCGTCGCATTATCGGATTGGGATACATCGCGTGTCGCCCAGGGCTCCGATATGGCGGTGGAATAGCTATCTCCGTTGTCCGCTGGATCGTTCAAGTCAACGGCCTCGCGCTCGACCAAGTTGTCTTGACCTGCCGAGGGGCTTCCCACCCTCAAGCCAGTTCCCATATCTGCAACCGCCACCTCCTGACCCGGCTCGCCCACTTCAAGGGCGGTGATCAAGGCCGCTTCAAGGGAGTTTTCTTGGCCGAGGTCACCGGCCAGCGTAGCGACGTGTTCTAGGGACACTTTCGAATCAATCGAATAGTCGATCTGAAAGGGCAAATTCACCACCGTCGGATCTTGCTGGCCATTTTCATCCAACAAAACCAGGGCGGAAAATACATTGCCGTTGTTCTCGAAAGTATAACGCACCAGCTGTTCCGAACCACCCGTATCGGCCTGAATCTTGGTGGACAGCTGTTGCGCGGAAACCTGACTGGCCGACTCGATCACATCCACATGTTTAGACAGTGAACCTGAATAGGCGTTGTTTTGGATGCAGCAATCCACGTCGGTCAGGGTTTCCTCGGTGGCAAAGGTCGCCTTGAAGATCCCGCTTTTCGCGCCGGGATTTGCGCTAACATCAAAGCGGTAATCCACATGTTCCACGCCATGCGTACCCGTGGGCACGGACAGTAACACCTGTCCACCCACGATCGTGGCCGTGACACCGCCTTGATTGGTAAGACTGGCCGGGTCCACATGGAAGCCCTCTGGGATGTCGATGGTGATGCTGTGGACCTCCGAAGCGTCCTGGAATTCGGTAAAGGAGGCTTTGACCCGCACAGATCCCTGCTCGTGGATCGAGAAGCCCTTATCCCCATCACTGGCATCGTCATAAACCCAAATGTCACAGGCCAGAATCTGCCCGGCCACCGCGTCCACGTCCACATCCACCGTGACAGGATCGCTTTCCGCACTATTGGCTCCATCGCTCGCGGTGGCGGTAATTTGAATGTCCGCGCCCACATCGGTGGCAACATCCCGGTCGCTGTCCGGCGGCGGCGTCAAAAAGACCCGCAGCGACAACTCATCAAGCCCTGGCGGTGGGGTATAGATGCCGGTCGCAAAGTTGAAGGAGCCATCTAAGACCCCGTCCCCGACCCAGACGCTCCAGCCATCCACCCCACTGGGCAGGTTCTGAATGGAGACCTGGGAAATCACATCGCCATCGTCAGCGCTGATATCGATACGGAAGTATTCTTGCTCGTCTTCGTGAATGCAGAGATACTTCTTGTTCACAAAGACCTCGGGTGGCGAAACGTCAGTGTCGACCACATCGACCATAAAGGTCGTTTGATCGGTCATGACGTTATCCGTGGTATCGGTTTCCAGATCACCGCCGGTCGCACTGCCCGGAACCGCGTCCGGCGTGTTCGCCTCCGCGCTCACCGTGGAGAGGGTGCCCTTGATCCAACCATCAAATCCAGCGGGAACCTTCACCTGCAACCCGGCAACCGCATCAGCCAGATTGTCACCCGTCACAGTAAAGACCAGAGGCCCACCCGTTACCGTTCCGGAGCCTTGGCTGGTGAGAATTTCTGCCCCATGGGGTAGTGGGTCGCTCAGAGTCAGGGTCACACCCTGGCTTTCCGAGCCGTCCTCGTCGGGGCCTGGCGCCTGGCCCGGATTACCCGTATCTTCCAGAGAAAGGCTTAGGCCCAGATTTACAAATTGCACCTGATGGGACTCATGAACCACGACCGTGCCGCTGTTCTCCACATCGGCGAATTGGTCTAGCACCGCATCAACGACAAGATCATCCGCAGTAACCGTTGCTGTCGCCGTCTGGTTGCTATCGGCACCGTCCCGTGCCGTGGCGCTTAGGGTTACCCCGCTCAGATCCAAGTCCTCGTCACTGGGCGGCGTTAGGTTCACATCAAAAGCAAAGTCACTGACATCTTCTGCAAATGTAATGGTCAAAGTCCCGCCGACAAAGGTGGCGGACTGAACCCCATCAAGGGCGAGTATGTCGGCCAAATCGTTGGCACCAAGCGTCCAACCGTCACCAAGGCCGGTCAGTTCCACTTCGGTCAGTTCGTCCGAAGCCGCGCCGGTTTGCGCTGAAATGCGAACGCTATTGGACTGATCCTCTTTGAAAGTACCATCTCCGCCAACGGTCACGGTCACCTCCGGAGCTGCCACATCGGGTGGATCATCATCCGGTCCGCCTCTGGTGGTCCCGCCGCCAAAGGTCTCCGTCGCATTGACCGTGGAAACATTATTGAGCGTGGTCAATTCTCCCTCGTCAGTGGGAGTCTCGGCTGCCTTGGCCACCACGATGATCTCAGCCGCGCCATCCAAATTTGGCGAGCCGTCCGCCAATGTTGTGCTTGTCCAGCCATTGGGGTCGAAACTCAGCGTTCCGTCGAAGCTGCCCCCCGCAACTGTGATCACATAGGTGACAAAGTTAGAGCCCGGATCGCCGTCTACCAGCACGGCGTTGTCATCGCCAAAAGCACTCTCTTCCAGGATCCAATCCCGGGGCACACCGGTGATTTCGATGCTGTGGCTTTCCGAGCCATCCAGGTCACCGAATTGGGCTGAGATCGTAAGCTCAGGCGTTTCAGATTCGCTATCGATGCTGGTGGCCAGCACCGGCTGATCGGCAACCGCGTCCACCACCGCCGTCACCAAAACTGCCGGCAAATCGAATTCAGCGAAACCTTGGCTCACTTGGCCAACGATTGTGAGCGCCAGGTCGCCGTCGCTATCGGGCGGCGGACTGATGAAGATCTTGTCAAAGTCGTTCGCCGAAACGGTCAAGGACCCGTCGGTCAAAGCCACCAATTCAGCCGGGCTTCCGACGAAAACTTGCGCCCCTTCAGGGATATCGCCGATGGTAATGCTTTGCAGTTCCTCTCCGCCGGCCGGATCGAAGTCCACCGTCAGCTGCATGAAGATTTGAGATTTATCACCCAAATGCTGATTGGGCGCCGAATCTTCGAAACCGCCGTCGAATTGGCCCGAGATAAAGGTCGGATTATCGCTTGGCGGGCCATCGCCGGGAGGAACGTCGACGGTAATCCCTACGATCAGGTTGCCGTCATCGCTCACCGGTGCAACGCCGCCCTCGGGAAGCTCGATCAGACGGAACGAAAGGGCAGTGGGGTCAAGCACGCCTTGACCCTGCAACAGACTGATGACGTCAGTGGGGCCGCCAGGCCCTGTCGACCCGCCTTGACTGAGCACAACATCTTCAGCACCGGCAGCGGTCTCCAAGCTCTGGGCTTCGGGTGCGCCCTGATCCACCGGTCCGGCGGCTTGATTGATCAGCCCCGCCATGGGGACATCCACTCCGGCCATCTCAAAAACCGAATCCGGCCCATCACCCAGATTGCCTAAATCGGAAAAAAAGATTTGGCCGCCATCGTTGAAATTCAGAACAAGTTGGTCGTCCTCAAGGCTGACCTGGGCGGCCGCGGGATCAAAATTGATAATGTAACGCTGGCCCGCTTCGGCGGAAATAGTCTGGCTTTCGCCGGGCGCCGGCCGAAAGACAGGAACCGGATTTAGTCCCGCTTCACTCGATGCGGCCTGTGCGGCGTTGCCACTTTCAAGCGCCTCGCCCGACTCCGCTCCTTGCTCTACCGCCTGAGCCACCTGAACATCGCCGGCCCCCATGTTTTCCTGGACATCGGCTAAACCGCCAGATCCCGCGTTCGACCCTATACTTTCGGCCATTGGATAAACTCCTACCTAGGTTTCCGGCCCCACGGGGCTCTTTGAATGCCAGTCAAAACCAAATACCAGAAAAACGGCGAATTTTAGAAAGAACCAAGTCTAAAACTATATAGAGTGATCATGTTTCATTTTATTAAATGCTTTATACTCTTTGGTAATGATTCGACGCATCGGAATTTAATTTTAACGATCACCGTCTCTATTGCCCCGGCAATCAGCACATTCACGAATAACGACAAAACCAAAAAGTTCAGAAGCCATAAAAAACAAACTAAAAATAATATCTTACCGGTCGTCTTACACTTTTATTCTGAATACCCGGCTGGAAATTTTTTGAAAAAATAAGGTGCACTCGCCATTACGGCAAGTAATTTCATGACAAACCAACGCGTGAATATCGGCGCTCTAAGATGAACGATATTGCTGCAAAGTTCTGCCTTTGAAAAATTGGCAGCGCTCGCTCCCTACCGAGCCTAGGGGATAGCGGACCTAGGAGATCGCAAAAAGGGGCAATAGACCGCTCAACCAGATAGCACCAATGGCGATGCCGACCCCGTAGGGAATGGCCTCACCCTTGAGCAGCACCTTGGGAAGATGGAGGGATTCGGTTTTCGGCAGGTTCACCAACACCATGAAAGTGAAGCGCCGGGCAAACATCAGGAAAATTGCCAATGCGCCGCCGAATAGTCCGATATAGGCCAGGATCATGGGCAACTCACTTAGGCCGGCCCACAAAGCCACCGCCGTCAGCAGTTTGATATCCCCCGCGCCCATGAAATTGCCCAAGTAGATGCCAAAGCCCACCACGAGCACCAGACCCGCCGCCGCCAGATGAGACACCCAATCGACCTTTCCGGGCGCCAACGCGGCCGTGGCAAAGAACAAGACAACCAAAGCTACACAGACCATGTTGGGAATAATAAACTTCAAGGTGTCGAAAATGGCCGCACACACCAGAAGGAGGATAAAGAGCGCCAGAGCGACCTGGGTAAATTCCTGGTGAAATTCCATCATCGGCCCTTTTTTCAAGGTCTAAAATTGTTGCTTTGATGCCACACGGCAGAACCGGTGATTTCAGTCCCCGGCACAGTCCTCCATTTATATCGAAAATAGGATGAAAAGATCTTTAATCGTCCAAAAACCAGCCCTTTTCCCTTTTGCTCAATACGACACTTGAACCCCCTATCTATCTATTATTCCACTGAGGTTTCCGTTTTTCCACAAAGGCAGCCATGCCTTCCTTTTGATCCTCCGTGGCAAAGGTGGAGTGGAACATACGGCGCTCAAATAGCAGCCCTTCTTTCAGCGTGGTTTCATAGGACCGGTTGACCACTTCCTTGGTCATGTTCGCGATGGGCTGAGACATGGCGGCAATCTTGCCGGCTGCCTTCATAGCCTCGTCCATCAGGTCGTCGGCGGAGACCACTCGGCTGACCAAGCCCGCCCGTTCGGCTTCGGCGGCGTCCATCATACGGCCCGTCAGGCACATATCCATGGCCTTGGACTTGCCCACGAAACGGGTCAGGCGCTGGCTGCCGCCGGCCCCCGGAATAACCCCTAAGGTAATCTCAGGCTGGCCGAATTGGGCCGTGTCCGCGGCGATGATAAAATCGCACATCATAGCCAACTCGCAACCGCCACCCAGGGCATAGCCCGCGACCGCCGCGATCACCGGTTTGCGACACGCCGAGACCCGCTCCCAGCTGGCGGTGATGAAGTCCTCTTTATAAGCCTCCATGTAGGTCTTGGACTGCATCTCCTTAATGTCCGCACCGGCGGCGAAGGCCCGCTCGGAACCGGTGATGACGATACAGCCGATCTCGCTATCAGCTTCGAAGGCGTCAAGGGCTTGCCCCATCTCGATGGTCAAAGGGGTGCAAAGGGCATTGAGGGCCTTGGGCCGGTTCAGTGTGATCAGTCCGACCCTGTCGCGGGTTTCGACGATAATATGTTCGTAGGACATCCAGATTTCCTTCGGCATGGTTGGCATGGAGGTGCGAAGCTTTCGGCTAAGGATCTCGCAAAATCCCAGCCCTTGGGCAAGGGGTTATCTGCGCGCTTGCCCGAATTGCCGTTAAAGAGCCATCAGCTCGGTAGACTGTCCGCCACCGCGACCTTCAAATCGTCTATTTTCGATTCAAGCTGTTCTCGGTCCATCAGGTAGAGATTGCGGCCTTTTCGCTTCACCAGTCCCGAAGCATAGATTTGGCCCATGGCCCGGGCCACGGTTTCACGGGTTGTGCTCACTCGGCTCGCGATTTCTCGCAAGGGCGGCAGGGGACGCACGACCCAAAGGTCCGGCACCGCCGTGTCCCGCACGGCCATGCGCAAGATTTCCGCATATACCCGTTGCGAGGCGGCCAAAGTGCTCAACTCCATGATCCTGGAGTCTCCGCTGCGCACCATCCGGGCGAGGCCATCCAATACTTTAAAAGTTACCTCCACCCGGCGCTGCAACAGGTCAATGAAGTGGGATGAGGGCAAAACCGCCAGAAAGGTTTTTTCCGCCGCCACCACGCTTGCCGAGCGCGGATTGCCGTCGAGGGCTGCCAGCTCGCCAAAACAGTCACCCGCAGACAAAGAAGCAAAGGCGATCTCTTTACCGGAAAGGGAAAAGTTGACCACCTGAGCACGCCCCTCGATGACAAAAAAGACCTCTCGGCTCGGACTACCGGCCCGAACAATTTGCTGCCCGCTTTTCACCCAGCGCCAAGCACATAGTCGTTCGATTTTTTGCCGCTCGGCCTCATCTAAGGCATCGAAAAGGAAAACACCCGCCAACGTCTTTTCGCTCATCCCCGCCCACTCCTAATTTAAAGGCGCGTTGCATGGTTCCCTTCACCAATGATTCAGCGGAAACCTCAGCTACAAGCTGTCCATTCGAAACTGCTGACCCTCGAAGGAGAGGACCAAGCCCCGCGGTGTGATCGCATCCAACTGCAGCCCTTCGCCCACTTCCTCCCCTTCACCAACCTTTCGCCGGTTGATCCGGACAAAGCGTCGCGCCGGCTGATCATCATAGACATGCAACGAAATTTGGATATCCGGCAGGGACAATTGGAAATGTCGGGGCAAGGTCTTGATGTGGGGTACGGATCCATAGGGCCCGTTGGCCTCTTCATCGACCGTCACCTCGGGCAAGGCGGCGACCTCTTGAGTGGGCAAGGGCGACGGGGCCGCGGGCGCTAGAGGCTCTGTGGTGTCAGGAAAAATAGGCTCGGGCGCAATTGCCTCCACCACGCCCTCTGTCGCATTCTCCTCCGCCTGGGTCGGCTCGACCTCAAGCGGCAACGGCTGGACCGGCGGATAGGCGGCCACCGCGGCATAAAGGGTCGTATTGCTCTGCCCCTGCTCAATCACTTTATCCGCGGCACCCAAAGCGGCGAAGGGGTCGGCCTGTTCCACGGAAATGGGAGATGGAATGTCAGGTTCCGCTGCAACAGCGGTCTCTTGCATCACGACTGCTTCGACCTCTCCATCCCCTGGCGGCAAGTCTTGCGTCTGGCTGATCTTTGCGGCGTTCGGATCTGATACGCGTTGTTCAGTAGACAGTGCCGGGTCCGTTCGGTCATTGTCCGTGGTTTCGACAGTCGCTGCCTGCCGAGCCGTTTGGCTCTGATGAGCTGCATGATTCCTCAGGAAGCCCTGATCCCACACCCAAAGCCCGACAGCGACGACGGCCAGATTGAGGACGACCAACAAGCCGATTTTTTTCAACGGCCGCCCGTCGGGTGTCGGCGCCGGCTCATAAGTTGCCTGCAGGGTCGGTATCTGGCCCAGATCCCTTTCTTGCTGGGAGCGTTTTAAGGCTTTCAGGATATACGACATATCAAGCCCTTCACCGCGACCGGACAGACACCGGGGAAGTCAAAAGAGGAACCTCCCCCAAGGCCCTTTGAGAGTTGAGATGAATGATCGTGGGCACGCCGACCACGCCGTCAGCCCGTAAAGCATGGGCCTCTTGAAAGGCTGTCACCGCCTCGTGCAGGCGTTGATCGAAACGTTGACCTGTTGATTTCGTAGGGTCCGGCTCCCCGTCAACATTGGCGTTGGCTTGAGCGGCCAGAGTCGTCTGATGCAACTGCTCCTTCAGCCATACCACATCCGGCCCGGATACGCCCATTTGCAAGGCTCGCTTGAAAGCAGGCGGGGGCTGCCAGAACAGCAGGTACTCGCCGGACCAGTAGGCGGCCAATTCCTCCTTGGTGCTCTCGATGGTCTGATCATTCACCCCAAGGGTGACCCGGTCGCCATCGATACTTCGCACCAAGGCATGGACCTGCCGACCACTGTTGCCGAAAAGGGAAACCAGCGCCGGTCGATTAAGGCCGACCAAGCCGGCCCAACCATTGTTGCCCCGGTAACAATCCAGCCCAGCCCGCACCGCCCGGTCGCAGGCCGTTAAGCCCGGCAAGACCCAATAGTTCCGACCCCACAGGTCGAATAGCCCGTGCAAGGCCTTTTCCAAACTGTGACCCGCATCCCCTTTCTTGAGCACCTCGCCCAATTGTCGCTCCGGGACGAGGGTCGTTGCAGCCCGCTCCGCCTCCAAGTCAGGCGTTTCCGCCTCCCCAGCCTGCGGGTCGGAAAAGGCGCGCCGCGGCCTTTTGACGATCTCTGTCTGCTTCAGGGATGCTGTTAGTGCGGCCGCTGTTTCCTCGGCAATCGAGGGCTCGGGCACCGGCAAAAAAATGGCCGTTTGCCGGGGTGACGGATTGGATTGGGATTCCGCGACCTGATAAGCAACGCCCAGGATGACAAATCCAAAGACCAGGCTCGCCGCTATGGCCGCCGGTTTCCATCGGCCGAAGATAACTTTCTGGGGCGTCCACCCGGACACCTCGTCCACCGCTCGTCGGGCAATTTTCTTGTCCACCCGATGGAGGTTCTGAGCAAAGGCCCCCAAAAGGCAGCGATCGCAGATCAGATTAATCAAACGGGGAACACCGCTGCTGGCTCGAAAGATCAAATCGACAGCAGCCGGACTAAAAAGCGATTGTGTCAAGCCGACAACAGCCAAGCGATACTTGATATAGGCCTCGCACTCTGGTCCGGTGAGGGGCATCAAGTGATAGCGCGCCGTCACCCGCTGCAACAGCTGGCGAAGATCCCGCCGGTTCAAAACATCCAAAAGCTCCGGCTGACCCACCAGAATAAACTGCAGCAGTTTGGTCTTATCGGTTTCCAGGTTGGTCAGCAGACGGATCAGCTCCAAGACCTCCGGCGCCAGATTTTGCGCCTCGTCGATCATCACCACCACCTGGCGGCCCTTGGCGTGACGGGCCAATAAAAATTGGTTCAGGCGGTCGGTTAGATTTTTTAAGCTGCCCCGATTGGCGTCCGGGTTTGGGCCTTGATCAATGCCCAGTTCGTCGCAAATGCTCGCCAACAGCTCCACTTCACTAAGCCGCGGGTTCAAGATCAGCGCCAGGTCAACTTGATCGGGCAGCTGCTCCAGCAAGCAGCGGCACAGGGACGTCTTGCCGGTCCCCACCTCGCCGGTCAGCAGGACAAAGCCCCCACCCTCGCTGATACCATAGAGAAGATGCGCCAGGGCTTCCTGATGCCCCTTGCTCATATAAAGATAGCGGGGATCCGGCGTAATCGAGAACGGCTTTTCACGAATGCCAAAATGAGACAGGTACATTCACGGGCCCATTCTAAATCCCTAAGGCGCTGATAGGCGCGCCGGCGCTGGATTTATCGTTCATTTGCAAGCCCTTCTATGGCGCCACCAGCCGAGTCTGGTAAAGGGCCTTTCCCGGCTAAGAACCCCATGAACCGACGCCCTGCGGCCGATCGAAGCCCTTATCCTAGTCGACATAGTCAACCGGCAGCGCGGTGGTATGTTTGATCCGTTCCATGGCAAAGTTGGCGCTTACATCCGAGAAGTCCGCTGAAGCGATGAGTCTCTTGTAGACCGCGTCATAGCCGCTGATGTCCGGCACGACGATTCTCAAGAGATAATCTATATCGCCACTCATTCGATAAAATTCAACCACTTCAGGAATTTGTGATACGGCTTTAGCAAACTGGTCGAGCCAATCTTTGCTGTGCTGACTCGTTTTCAGGCGTACAAATACCGTCACGCCAAGGTTCATCTTATCCGGGTCCAACAGGGCCACCCTCCGCTCAATGACGCCGGCTTTCTCCAGCGCCTGAATGCGCCGCCAACAGGGCGTGGACGACAGGCCAACCCGCTCCCCAAGCTCTGATACCGAAAGGGTGGAATCCTGCTGCAGCCAGAACAGGATTTTTCGATCTATCTGATCCAAGGTAAAATTTCCTATTTATTATGAGTTTTATAGTAATTTTTTCTCTAAAATTGTCAATAATCCGTCGACTTTAAAAACATTTTTCAAGGAATCTGACTTAGACTCTCTCCTTATGTGGAAAAAACTCTTCACCGATCATCCCGCTTCCGTCGGCGAAAGCTATGGCCAGCACATGGCCATGGCGGGAAGCTTCGGCTGGCGCCTTTTGTTGGCAAGCCTGGCTTGCTTTGCCCATGCGCTCCTGCCGTTCCTCTTTGAAAAGACCGGCAGCCGTGCCATCACCCAATTGCACGACCGCATGGTCGCCAACCGCCACCGGCAATCTGACGGCGCGCCTGCTGGCAAGCCATCGCCCGATCCCCTGGTTCAACCCGTTTCCCGCTAAGCCCCTCGTCAATGGCGAGCTTTTCCGGCCCTTCGGCCCCATTTTTGGATCGGGCCAGCCAAGAAACATGAGCCTCTGATCAGAATCGACTACCTGTTTCCGGGCGAATTGGGATAGCGTTTCGGCTCGGCCAAAAACGGCGAGTCCTGAAATGGCGGGTCCCATGTCTGACGACCATTCCGATCGGTCTCTCCAAAGCGGATCACCGCCACGGGGCTGGACGCGCAGACGGGGCCAGACGCACAGACGGGGCCAGACGCACAGACGGGGCCAGACGCACAGACGGGGCCAGACGCGCAGACGGGCTCAGCATATCCATGACAATTATTATATCGGTCCGGCGCGCGATCACGCCATTCTGGAAATCTGGGCCTATACCGACGCCCTGAGCTACCGCCCCGGGGACACTGTCGGACTCCGGGTTAGCACCACGGCAAAGTCCTACGACGTGGAGGTGGGCCATGACGGTGCAGCCTATCACCCCATGGCCCAATGGCTAGCCCTTGCCGGCACATACCATGACAGCCCTGAGGACTGCTCGGCCGCTGGCTGCACCTGGCCCGTCGCCCTCGAGATCACCATCGGATCGGATTGGCCGCCCGGCGGATACCTCATTACCTTGAGAGCCCACAGCGCCGCCGAATCCGTGGAGGAGCATCACCTGATCCTCGTGCGCCACGGTGCGCGCAAGGCACCTCTGCTGCTGCTCTGTTCTACTCCCACCTGGGTGGCCTACAACTGCTGGGGTGGCTCCAACGCCTATGAAGGCATCACCGGCAAAAGCGGCGATCAGTTTTCCCCACAACTCTCCTTGCAACGCCCTTGGACACGGGGCTTTTGCAAGTTACCCAAGGGCGCCCCGCGTACCATACCAAACCAGCCCCCCAAGCCCGGCGAAATGGTTCGCTATCCTTACATGGAATGGGCCTATGCCCACGGTTATTCAAAAAAGTACGCCTCCGCGGGATGGGCCAGCTATGAACGTCACTTTGTCCACTGGGCCGAAAAGGCGGGCTTCGATCTGGACTTGGCGACCCTTCACGATTTGGAAAGGGACCCAGACCTCCTCGCTGATTATCGCTGTGCCGTAATTGTGGGACATGACGAGTACTGGTCGACCGCCATGCGACAGGCCGTCGATCGATGGATCGAGGGCGGCGGCAGGGCTGCGCGCTTTGCCGGCAATTTTCTTTGGCAAGTCCGGATGGAGGACGAGGGCCGGCTCCAGGTCTGCCACAAATACAACGCCCTGAAAACCGACCCGGTGGCGGGCACGGCCGATCAAAACCTGCTGACCGGGGCGTGGGAGAGCCAGGCGGTCAACTGGCCGGGTTGTCAAACCTTTGGCGCCAGCGGGCTTCGCGGCATCTATGCGGGCCTGGGCAATTGCGTCGGCCGGGGCGCCCGCGGCTTCATAATCTACCGTCCCGACCATTGGGTCTTTAAGGACTCGCAGGTTGGCTATGGTGACATTATCGGCGCCCAAAGTCGCATCTTTGGCTACGAAGTGGACGGCTTGGATTATGTAATCCGAGACGGGCTGCCTTTCCCGACAGGACAGGACGGCGCCTCGCCGGACATCACCATCCTGGGCCTCGGCTTGGCCAGTAATCTTGAAGCGGATTACGGCATTTGGGGCGAGGTGCACTACATCGGTGATGGCGAGGTCGCTTGGGCGGCACGGGAACTTTATGGCGATACCAGCCCCAAGACTCTCGCCCGTGCGGCAAGGGGAAACGGGGTGATGATCCATTGGCACAAAGGCGCCGGCCAGGTTTTTACCGCCGGGACCTGCGAGTGGGTCATGGGTCTTGCCAGAGGCGACAGCCAGATCCAACAGATTACACAGAACGTTCTCCAGTGTTTCACGGAACAAAAGAAATAGCCAACACGGGACAGCAGTTGATGGATAAAAAGCGCGCGCTCGACGGACTTCGTGTCATTGATTTCGGCCACTACCTTACCGGCCCTCTCGTGGGAATGATACTCGCTGACCTGGGCGCTCAGGTGATCCGGGTCGATCCGCCCGGCGGCCCGCGCTATGACAACCCCGCCTTTGCTATGCTGTCTCGTGGCAAGGATTACCTGTCCCTTAATCTTAAGGAAAAGGCTGACAAGGCTAAGGCCATCGAGCTGATTCAGCGTGCCGACGTTGTGATCGAAAACTTTCGGCCCAGCGTTATGGACAGGCTTGGCCTGGGCCCGGACACGCTCTGCGCCCTCAACGATCAGCTCGTCTATTTGTCTCTGCCCGGCTTTGCGTCCAGCGACGAGACCCTGCGGGATATCGCGGCATGGGAGGCCGTCATCGCCGCACGCACCGGCCAGTTCACGGACATGGGCCTCAATCGTCGCTTGATGGGCATCAATCCCTCCTTCACCCCCCTTACCCTCGCCTCGGCCTATGCCGCCGCCTTCGGGGCCATGTCGATCCTTTTTGCCCTCGCCGCTCGGGCCAACTCAGGGGGCGATCACATTGAAGTCCCCCTGGCCTCGGCCTTGCTTGAGGGGCTGGTTTATAACTGTGAGCAGATCGAGGACTATCCGGAACGCTACAAGTCGCCGCGCGAGGTAGAGTTGGACCGCCGGGCGGCCGAAGGCTTGCCCATGAACTTGAGCTTCGAGGCCCTGTCTGAGTTTTTGGATCCTTTTTACCGGACTTACGAATGCGCCGACGGGCGTGGCTTCTATGTCGTGGCTGGATCGGTTGCCTCCCACCCCAGACGTGTCCTTGAGACTCTTGGGCTCGAGTCCTTGTTGGCCGACTTGCCGGATTTCTCCGCCTACCTGGACACCGTGGACTGGCCCGCACCGTGGAGCCTGCGCAATTATCCCGTCGGCGCCCGTGACCGCGAACGCCTGTCGTCTGCCATGAAAGACGCCTTCCTGACGCGCCCCTCCCACGAGTGGGAAGACCTCTTCGGCACGGCCAAAGCCCCGGCGACAGCGCAACGCTCCACCGCCGACTGGCTCCACGATCCCCATGCCCTGGCATCCGGTTTGATCCTGAACCTCACCGACCCGAACTATGGCCAAATGCAGCAAATGGGAAACGTGTCTTGGCTCGTCTCGGACGGCGCCGCCGCGTTGGAGAAAAGACCCTGCGGAGAGGTCGACCTAGACGCCATCCTCCAAGAGAGCCTCCGCACGGGCCGCTCAAATGGACCCGCGACGGCGCCCACGACGCCCTGGCTCGCGGGGCTTAAGGTCCTCGACCTCACCAACGTCATTGCCGGCCCCACCATCGGCTCCACTCTGGCCCGCTTCGGCGCGACCGTCACGCACCTGCAACCAGTCGAGCCCTCTGTCGATCCTTGGAATACGGTGGTCTTTGGCGTTCAAGCTCAACGGGGCAAGGAAAGCATCCTCGCCGACCTTTCAACGGATGACGGTCGCACGATCCTAAAGCGCCTCATCGAAGAAGCGGATGTCATCACCTTCAATGGCTCGGACGCGCAAAGGGACAGTTTGGGCCTATCACCTGCCCAGCTTGCCAGATCATGGCCGGACAAGATCCTGGTCCAGCTGGATGCCTTCGGCGGCCCGGCGCGCGGCCCCAAGTCCGACCATTTGGGCTACGACGATTTGGCGCAGGCGGCTACCGGCGTGATGCTGCGCTTCGGTGGCGGCATGGCCACTCCCGAAGAGCATGCCCACTTCGGCACCATTGACGTGTTGACAGGCTTTTGTGCCTGCATCGGCCTGGGTGCCGCTTTGTTGCGACGCCAACAGTGTGGCAAAGGGGACATCGCACGCGCCTCCCTGGCCGCCGCCGGCAATCTCATCCAAGCCCCCTTCATGTATGATTTCGAGGGCCGATCTCCCTTCGACGAACCCTCCGGCCGGGACGTCAAGGGCTGGGGACCTTTTTATCATTGCTACCAGGCGGCCGATCAGTGGATTTTCTTCGCCGCCCCCACCGAACAGCAAAAAGCCCTCGCCCGCGCTTCTGAGTTTGCCGACCTCATCGGATGCGACGATGAGGAGCTATCCCGGCGGCTCAAAGAGCGTTTCCTGACCCACCCGGCTGAGCATTGGATGAAGGCGCTTAACCAAGGATCAAGCGCTGTTATCCCGCTGGGTTCCCTCCACCAGACTCGCGACGACGCCTTGGTGTTAGAAAGTCGGGACGACCTCAAGCTCTTCCACGGCAGCTTCCGCACCGTACGCCACGACCGTCACCCCATGGGGCGCTGGGTCGATCTTGTAGCCCCAAACGCGGTCCGACCAAAAAGGGCCGAGATTGTGGTTCCGGACGCGGCGCCAAAGTATGGCGCCCACAGCGTTCAAATCTTAAAGCGGTTGGGATACGGAGCGGAGGAGATTGAAAACCTCTTGGCCAACGGTATCGTGGCTGAGTGCTGGTCGGAAAAGTACCTACCCGAATAGACTCGTCAATTGACGACACCCTGTTCGATCAAAAACGCGCGTGCTTGGCGCGCGCTTGGGTGAGGTCGTAGACGACCTCCAGGGTCGGTGTGGTTACCCCGCACAGGCGGCCCAGCTCGATGACCGCGCCCAAGAGCCCATCCAACTCCAAAGGCCGGTCCGCTTGCAGGTCCTGAAGCATAGACGTGGGATGGCCTATCAACTCACTTGCCCTGGCGATGCGCTGGTCCACGGTGATGGGGAACCTAATGCCCAGCGCCTCGGCCACTTCTTGGGATTCCGCCATCATCAGCCGCGCGACCCTTTGACTCTCCGACTCCCGCGCCAAGGATCCCAGGCACTGCCGGGTTAAAACCGACAATGGGTTGAAGCAGAGGTTCCCCCACAGTTTCATCCAAATATCGGTCCGAATATCCTCAAGCACCGGCGCCTCGATGCCCGCTGCCTCCAATGTCGCGCTAACTGCTTTGGCCCGCTGGGATATCTCGCCGCTTGGCTCACCGATGGTCATGCGGTGGCCAAAGCCATGGGTGACGACACCCGGGGCGGTGAGCTCCGCCGCCTGCCACAAGACCGAGCCCAGGACCCGCTCCGGCCCAATGGCCCGCCACAGGCGCCCACCTGGATCGACCCTATCCAAATGCCGGTTCTCCAAGGGCCCGGGCTGGCCGTAAAAATACCACCAGGGAAAGCCGTTCTGAGCCGTCACCACGACCGTTTCCGGCCCCAAGAGAGGGCGCAACTGATCCAACGCCCCGTCGAGGGAATGCATTTTGAGCGTGATCAAGACCGCATCTTGGACGCCCAATTCCTCGGGCCGTTCACTGCAGCGGGGATGGGTGGTAAAGCTCTCCCCCTCCACATGAAGGGTCAGTCCATTCGCTTTCATGGCGTGGAGGTGAGCACCCCGAGCCACCAAGGAGAGATCGCAGCCGGCCCGCGCCAACATGGCCCCCATATATCCGCCCATGGCTCCGGCCCCGAATATGCATATCCTCATGCTGCCCTTCCCCTTAAAAGCATCCCACGCTGCCGTCGCTGCGCGGGTCCGCCGCGCCCTCTAACAGACCATCGGCATGGCGAGCCACGGCCCCGGCATGTCCGGCCACCAATTCGTCAAAGGGCGCCACCAACTCCACCACATGTCCCGCGCGGCGCAACTGCTCGATGACCGCCGGGTCGAAGCGGTCTTCCATTTTTAAGGTCGTGGTGTCTTCGCCCCAGGCCTTGCCCAAAAGCCAACGGGGTGCGGTCACCGCTTGTTGCGGGGCTTGGCCGAACAGGCCATAGCGGGCAAAGACCGCCGACTTGATCTGAGGTTGCCCCTCGCCGCCCATGCAGCCGAAGACCAGTCGTCGCCCATCCTTGAAATGGGCCAAACCGGGGATCAGGGTGTGAAAAGGTCGCCGGCCCGGCTGAATACGATGCAGGTCGTCCTCGCCGAGCTGAAAGCTGCTGCCCCGGTTCTGCCACAGTATCCCACTTTCCGGCAGCACCAGCCCCGAGCCGTACTCCCAGTAGATGCTTTGGATGTAACTTACCGCCAAACCGTCCCCATCGATGGCACCGAGCCAGACCGTATCCCCCGCCACCGCCGGATCCGACCAAGGCTGGGCGCGGCTGGGATCGATTTTGCGCGCAGCAGCGGCCAATCGCTCTTGCGACAACGCGTCTTGCGGATCCCACTGCATAAAGTCCGGATCGGTCACATGGTCGTTGCGGTCCCGGTAGGCAAGCTTGGTCGCCTCCACCAGGCCATGCACAAAATCGAAGCCCTCCGCCTCTGGCACCGTCAGCTGGTCGAACATCCCCAGAATGGCAAGGCCGGCCACCCCTTGCGTCGGCGGCGGCATTCCATAGAGCTGCGCGCAGGTGAGCCAAGTCGTCAGCGGCGTGACCTGCCGCGTCTTGAAGGCTTCCAAGTCGGACAGCGTCACCGGACTGCCAACTCGCTCCAAATCTGCCGCAATGGAGCGCGCCAAATCGCCCCGATAAAAGTCGTCCAACCCCGCTTCGGCCAAACGGGCCAATGATAGGGCCAATCGGTCTTGGCGCAGCGCCGTTCCTTCTGCTGGTGACGATCCATCTTGCAAAAAAGTCTCGGCAAATCCCGCTACGGCTTCCAGTTCATCACTCTTATCATCGGTGGTAATTTTCTGGCTATGGCTAACGGCAAACCCATGCCTGGCATGGTGAACAGCCTCCTCCAGCAAGCGCCCGAGGGGCAGCCTGCCGCCCAAGTCTTGGCTAAGCTTGAGCGCGGTCGCCCAACCGCCAACCGCCCCGGCCACCGTGTTGGCCGCCAGCGGCCCTCGCGCCGGCATGGCCTCGCAGCCCCGTTCTAGGAAATAGTCGATCGTGGCCCTCTGCCCCGCCCCACCACAGGACTCGATGGCGGTCACCAGACCATCCGCCTGGCTGATCAGCCAGAAGCCGTCGCCGCCGATGCTGTTCATATGGGGATAGACCACGGCAATCGTCGACGCGGCCGCGACCATGGCCTCAATGGCATTACCCCCGTCACGCAGCACGGCCAAGCCGGCTTCCGAGGCCAAGTGATGGGGCGAGGTGATCATGCCCCGGCGGGCACGGGGAGTGGATAACATGGGTCTAAATAATCCGGAACGGCAGCCAGTGACGATCCATAGATTATCGGATCAGCCCCCCGTCGTCACCCTTGCGGTTTGGAGGACGAACTCAAAGTCCGTATCTGGTGGCAAGGTACCATAGGTCCCGGTCCCCACGCCCGCCAAGCGTCCCGCACAAAAGGCATCGGCCAAGGGTCCTGGATGATGGCGTAACAGCAACGCAGCCTGCAGCAACAAGGCCATCCGCTCCGCCAAAACACGGGCTCGGGCCTGCGGCTCCTCTTTGCGTCCCAATTCCTGCTGCAGGTCTTGCAGCGCCTCATCGAATCGTCGGTCACCCCCCTTGGCTGGCGCCACTTCCGCCCAATAGGCCTCCATCGCCCCGGGCTCTTTCTCCAAGACTCGAAGAATATCCAGGCAAATCACATTGCCCGAGCCTTCCCAGATGGAATTGAGCGGCGCCTCCCGATAAAGGCGGGGCATCATGTTCTCTTCCACGTAACCGCTGCCGCCCAAGCACTCCAAAGACTCGTAGGTCAGATGGGGCAAGCGCTTAGCCACCCAAAATTTGGCTAGCGCCACCGCCAGGCGCGCGAAGGCCCTTTCCCCCCGATCGCCCGCCGCCCGGTCGAAAGCTCCCGCCACCCGCATTACCAAGACCGTGGCTGCCGCCGATTCTAACGCCAGATCCGCCAAAAGATTGGTCATCAAGGGTTGTTCAACCAGCCGCTTTCCAAAGGCTTTCCGATGCTCACAGTGATGAACTGCCTGAACCACCGCCTGGCGCATCAAACCGGCCGATGCCGAGGCCGTGTCCAAGCGAGTGTGCTGGACCATGGTCATGATGGTCGCGATTCCGCGCCCTTCTTCGCCCACCATCTGTGCCCAGCTGTCCAAAAACTCCACTTCGCTGGAGGCATTGGACCGGTTGCCAAGCTTGTCCTTCAGACGCTGCAAGTAAAAGGGATTTCGCGTTCCGTCCGGCCGCCAGCGGGGCAACAGAAAACAAGACAAACCCTTTTCGGTCTGGGCTAGGGTCAAAAACGCATCCGACATGGGCGCCGAGCAAAACCACTTGTGGCCGGTCAGAAGATAGTCTTCACCGGATCCACCCCGACCCATGGGCCGTGCCGTGGTCTGAGTGGCCCGTACGTCCGAGCCTCCCTGTTTTTCCGTCATGGCCATGCCGATGGTGGCCCCGCTCTTTTCGGTGACGGGAAGACAGCGGGGATCATAATGCGTCGAAAGGCAGGCGTCTTCCCAAGCCGCCGCGACCTCAGGCTGCTGGCGTAATGCGGGAATAGCCGCATAGGTCATGGTGATCGGGCAGCAAACACCGGCTTCGCCCTGACAAAGCAAAAATTCCAAGGCGCTGTGGGTCAAATGACCACCCGGCCGATCTCCGGTCCAAGCGATTGAATGAACCTCATAGGCAATACCTGCCTTCATAAGCTCGTGATAGGCCGGATGAAAACGCACCTCATCAATGCGCTGGCCATGGCAATCAAAGCTATTCAGTTCCGGGCCAAAGCGATTGGCCATCTGCGCCCACTCAATCGTTTGGGCACTTCCCGCAAAGGCGCCCATAGCCTGCGCCTTGCGCATGGCCCAGGTCGCGCCCTCCCGTTTGAGGACCGCCGTAAGGATGGGATCGCTGTCAAAGAAATTAACATCCTCCAGCACGGGAGGTTGGTTGTCCACGCGGTGCGTTGGTAAAACGGCACAAGGTGAACGGGGCGCCATGACGGTGCCTTACCCCCTGAGCTGGTGATAGGTTTCGGGCTCGTAAGCGTCTACCTGAATAGCCTCGTCCCGCGCACGGTTGGCCGCCGTGATGCGTTCGTGCTCGTCGGGCCTGATCAGACCCATGGAAAAGGCCACATCGGCCTGCTGTCCGGCCAAGGCACCATTCAGCTTACCGCTGCGCTTGGCATCTTTTAACTTTTGGGCAACGGGCTTGGCTTGGGAAATAACGTCCAGGGCTCCCTCCAAGCGGGCCAGGCCAAAATCCTCATCCTCCGGCACGTAGATATCTGCCGTAAGACGATCCCGCAGTTTGCTTTTACCCAAAAGATCGCGGGCGACCTGGCCTCCCAATCTGTCGGAGGGCGGCTTAAACCGGGGACCCAAGGGAAAAATCGCCGCATACAGTCCCATGGCCACCAAGCGGTTGGGATAGTTACGCAAGACCCCCAATAGGGCCTCTTGAACCTGATAGAGAGCATGCTCACAGGCCCAGGTCATAACCTGGCGATCTTCGGCCGGCTGTCCCGCATCGTGATAGCGCTTGATCGTCGCCGAGCCCATATAAAGCCACGCTAAGGCATCCGACAGACGTCCAGAGAGCTTCTCCTTGCGCTTAAGCGCGCCGCCTAGCAGCACGGTGGTCGCATCGGCCACCAAGGCAAAGGCTGCGGAAAGTCGAGTGAAGTGCTGTTGCTGCCGTCCAATGTGTCCCGCGCCGGGCACACCGGCAACCCGTCCGGAGGACAGCGCCAGTACGAAGGACCGAGCCATATTCTGGCAGAGAAAGCTCAGATGGCCAAAAATGGCCTGATCGAAAGCCGGTACATCGTCATCTTTCACCGCGGTCATCTCGGCCTGCAGATAGGGGTGACACCGAATGGCGCCCTGCCCGAAGACAATCATGGAACGGGTCAAGATGTTTGAACCCTCCACGGTGATTCCAATGGGTACCGCCACGAAGCCACGGCCGAGCACATTGTTTCGGCCCCGACAGATCGCCGCCCCGGCGCGGATGTCCATGGCATCATTGACGATACCGCGCATGCTGCCGGTGAGATAGGCCTTGACGACGGCCGACAAAACCGAGGGCTTTTCGCCCGCATCCACCGCCGCGCAGGTCAAGACTCGAGAGGCATTCATGAGATAAGTTAGACCTGCAATGCGGGCCAAGGGCTCCTCGATGCCTTCGAAGTCGCCGATGGGGCGTCCAAACTGCTCCCGCACCGCACCGTAGGCCCCGGTAACCCGGGTGGCCAATTGGGCCGCCCCCACCGACAGGGCCGGCAAAGAGATCGAGCGTCCCACCGCCAAAGACTCCATCAGCATCTTCCAGCCCTCGCCCACGCCGTCAGCACCACCAATGACAAAATCCATGGGTACAAAAACATCGATGCCGACGATGGGACCATTGGCAAAAGGCACACCCATGGGATCGTGACGTCGGCCAATGTCGATACCGCTCAAGCCGGCGGGGATGAGCGCGCAGGTAATGCCCAGATCTTCTTCATCCCCCAGCAGCGCATCCGGATCGTAAAGACGAAAAGCCAGGCCGATCACCGTCGCTACCGGCGCCAGGGTGATATAGCGCTTGCGCCAGTTAAGGCGAATGCCCAGTACTTCCTGACCTTGGAATTCACCTCGGCAAATCACACCCGTGCTTTCCGTGGAAGCGGCATCGCTGCCCGCCTCCGGTCCGGTCAAGGCAAAACAGGGGATTTCCTCTCCTACCGCCAGCCGGGGCAAGAAGTACTGGCGCTGATCCTCTGTTCCATAATGCAACAATAGCTCCGCCGGCCCCAAGGAATTGGGCACCATCAAGGTACAGGCCGTCGGCACGCTGCGGCTGGAGACCTTGGCCACCACGGCGGAATGGGCAATCGCCGAAAAACCCAAGCCGCCGTGGCTTTCCGGAATGATCATGCCAAAGAACTTGTGCTTTTTTAGAAAGTCCCAGATCTCAGGAGGTAAATCACGATCTTGGGCGATCTGCCAGTCGTCTACCATGCGGCACAGTTCTTCGACAGGGCCGTCTAGAAAGGCCCGCTCCTTATCCGACAACAAGCGGGACTTAAAGCCCAACAGCTTCTGCCAATCCGGGCGACCGGAAAAGAGATCACCGTCCCACCAAACCGTGCCTGCCTCCAGGGCAATGCGCTCGGTCTCGCCGATCTGCGGCAATTGTTTTTGCACGGAGCGTATGATCCGTTGAGAGACATATTTTTGACGCCAAGATTCCACCCCAAAAACAGCGGCCAGGGCCGCCATGACAACCGCAACCAATGCGAAAAGCACTGGGGATGCGATGCCGCCGACGGCCCAAGCGGTCAGCCAGCAAATAACCGCGCCGACCCAAGCCATATAACCGCGCCCACCGTAAAGCAGGGCGATCAGGACAACAAAGCCAAGAAGAATAAGCGCTGTCGGCATCATGCAGCTCCGCGTTAGTTCCTAAGGGGTTTGCCGGTTTTCAACATATGCGCCACCCGAGCAATGGAATCGGGATGGCGAGCCAGGTCCATAAAGACACGGCGCTCCAGCTTGAGAAGATCCCCCTCGCTCACCTCTTGGGTGATATCCGTATCACCCCCGCTGAGCACGCGCGCCAGGGCCTTGCTCACCACGCTGTCATGCAGCAGGGCCTTGCCGCTTTTGCGAAAGCCGTCCACGGCCATGACCATGGCGGCCAAGGCGGACTTGCCGGGCAGACGCACGGCCCTTTCCTCTGGAGCTTGATAGTCTTCGACCATGGCCAAGACTTTCGCCTTGGCATCGGCCAGTAAGCGGTCCCGGTTCATCGTTACGCCGTCGCCGGGCCGCAGGAAGAGGTAGTCATGGGCCTCATGAGCGGATTTGGCCACCTGGGCCATGGAGATGGTCTCAAAGGCCTTGATGACCGGCGGCATCGGGCCGCCAGGCCGCTTCTTATTTTCCGACCAGCGCACCAACAGCTCCTTACAGCCCCCCCAAGCCGGCACTACGCCCACACCGACCTCGACCAGCCCGCAGTAGGTTTCCCCATGAGCCTGTATGCCATCGGCATGGAGCAAGATCTCGCAGCCGCCGCCAAGGGCCATGCCTGAAGGAGCCGCCACCACGGGGAAGGACGCGTGTTTCAGGTCCCGATAGGTGTTCTGCCCCAGCCGCACCATCCAGTCAGCGACGAACCACGCCCGCAGCTTGGCCGCCACCAGCAACAGGCCGATGTTGGCACCCACGGAAAAATTGCTGCCCTCGTTATAAATCACGAGCCCGCGAAAGCCCCTCTCTTGGCTACCGATCAGTTTGATGGCCTTTTTGACCATCCACAAGGTCATGAAATTCAAGGAATTCATTTTGCTGTGGAATTCCAAGCATAAGACTCCGTCCCCGATATCCCATAAACTTGCCGATGTGTTTTTGGCGACTGGTGAGGCGCGGCGCTTGATGTCCTTCAGCAAAAGGACACCCTCTGCCCGCTTGACCTCTTGATAAGAACCTTGCGGGTCCATGACCGTAAGGCGGCCATCGGTCACCTTGTAGAAAGCGCCCGCTCCCACTTGAGAGATAAGTGCCGGGACCTCCCGTCCCTCGGACTGCAATCGTTCCGCAAACCAAGACGGACCCACTTTATCGAGCAGCTCAAAGGGGCCCATGTCCCAGTTAAAGCCCAAACGCATGGCCTCGTCCACCGAGGCGATGTTATCTGAGATCTCCGGCACAAGCGAAGCCGCGTAAGACAGTGTACGGGACATGACCGACCAGGCATAGCGGCCGCTGCGATCGTCATGGTCCAAGAGGGCGCGCGGACCCTGCTTTTTCGCCGCGGCCACGGAAGCAAGTTTGGGTTTGACCGAAACCCGATAGCTGCCGCTGTCCAGATCCAGCGCCTCCTTGACCCTTTGGCCGCCCTCGCGGTTCAGGCGGTAAAAACCGCCCTTGCCTTTGCGGCCCGTATAGCCCTCGGCAATCAAACGCTCGATCAATTCCGGCTTTTGATAGATGTCATGAAAGGCATCGCTCTCCGGCAAACTAGTCGCCATGGAGCCCAGCACGTGGGGCATCAAATCCAGGCCCACCATATCCAAGAGGGCAAAGACCCCCGTGCGGGGAATGCCCAATGGCCGGCCGATAACCGCATCGACTTCCTCGATGGGCAGCTTTTGTTTCATGGCCTCGACCACGCAGCACTGCAGCCAGTAAATGCCGATGCGATTGGCGATGAAGCCTGGTGTGTCCTTGCAGGCCACAACGCCCTTGCCTAGATGACGGTCGGCAAATTCCCTGACCCGGTCATAGGCTGCCGGGTCCGTCTCCGGGCCCGCCACCATCTCCAAGAGGCGCATATAGCGGGGTGGATTGAAAAAATGAGTGATCAGAAAGTCCCGACGCAGGTCCTCGGGCAATCCCTCGACCAATTGGCCCAGCGGCAAGGTCGAGGTGTTGGATGAAACCACCGAACCGGCTTTACGCGTCGCCGCAATCTTGCGGTAGAGGTCTTGCTTAATATCCAGACGTTCTATCACCGCCTCGATAACCCAGTCGCAGTCACCCAGCTTGTCCAGGTCGTCTTCGATGTTGCCCACGCTCACCCGTTTGGCGAAGCGCTTGTGCATAAAGGCCGCTGGTTCCGCCTTGTGCAGTTTGGCCACGGCCCCCGCGGCAACCACATTCCGGTCCTCGGCCCCCTCGGGCACAATGTCCAAGAGCAGAACTTCCGCGCCTCCGTTGGCCATGTGGGCCGCAATGCTGGCCCCCATGACCCCGGCGCCGATGACGGCAACTTTTTCGATCGGCTGGGTCAATGGACGGCCTCCAGTACCGTTGCGATGCCTTGCCCGCCGCCGATGCATTGGGTGGCCAGGCCGTAGCGGCCCTTTTCCCGGCTCAGCACCTGCGCGGCCTTGCCCGTGATCCGGGCCCCCGTGGCGCCCAGAGGATGGCCCAGCGCAATAGCCCCGCCATCCACGTTAATGCCCGCGTTGTTCAACGACATTTCCCGCAGACAGGCCAGCGCCTGAGCCGCGAAGGCCTCGTTCACCTCGGCGACGTCGATGTCCGAGGCTTTCAATCCGGCCCGCTTCAGGGCCTTTTGAGAGGCCGCCACCGGTCCCATGCCCATGGCCTCGGGCTGGCAGCCGGCCACGGCAATCGACTTGATGCGGGCCAGCGCCTTCAACCCCTTGGCTTGGGCATAGTCTTCGCTACACACCAAGGTCGCCGCCGCCCCGTCGGTCAAGGGCGAGGACGTGCCGGCGGTCACTGTGCCTTCCTGATCAAAGGCCGGCTTCAACTCGGCCAGGCCATCGGTCGTTGTGCCTTCGCGGATGCAGCCATCGGACTCCACCCGGCTGTCGTTATAGGTGATGGCCACCAGCTCTTCCGTCAGGCGGCCCGCTGCTTGCGCGGCGCTTGCCTTGGTATGACTCTCGACCGCAAAGGCTTCCTGATCGGGCCGGGTGACCTGATAGTCCCGGGCAACGTTTTCCGCCGTCTCGCCCATGGCGATATAGGCCTGGGGATAGCGTTCATAGAGATCCGGATTGGGGAGCGGATTGTAGCCCATCATGGGAACCCGGGTCATGGATTCCACTCCGGCGCAGATAAAAGCCTCACCCGCATCCATCTGGACGGCGCCGGCCGCCATGTGGATGGCTTGCATGGACGATCCGCAAAAACGGTTTACCGTGGTCCCCGCGACCGACAGGGGCAATCCGGCAATAAAGCCGGCCAGCCGCGCCATGTTAAGCCCCTGCTCTCCTTCAGGGAAAGCACACCCCAAGATAAGGTCCTCCAGATCGTTCGGGTCCACACCGGTCCCTTTGATTAGGCCTGCAATAACCTGAGCGACCATATCGTCTGGGCGCACTTTGATCATTTCCCCCTTATTGGCAAAGGTGAAAGGGGACCTGGCATAACCGGCAATGACCACGCTCTTATTCATGACGCGCTCCAATCTGCCCTTTGGGCATCAGTGTTTGTTGCTAAAATACTCATACTAAATCGCTCTTCTTTCTTCCCTGTCGTCGGCTCGCGGCCGGGGCTCCCCTTTAGGCTGCCGCCCGGCGCTCAAGTCCTCCAGGAAGGCCGATACGAATTCTCGGGTATCGCCAATGTCATCATAAAGAATACCGTGTTGTTGGGCTGAGACCGAATGGGTGACGGCATTTGTATTGGTCAGCTTGGCATGGATTAGATCCATGGACTTAGGGTCCACCACCGGATCCTCATCGCCTTGCACCAAGGCTGTGGGGCAGCCGACCTCCGGCAAACGCCGGATCATCTCTTCCACTACGCGCCTAAGCTCATAAAGGCCGCGTACCGGTATGTGTCGATAGTTCACCTCGGGATGTTCCGGCTCGTTCGGCCTGAACGGCATAACTCCTTCGACCGAGGGCACCCATTCGGCCAGGCGATTGACTCGATGAACCAGGGGCACAAAGGCCAAATTCTTATTACGCAGCTTATAGGGTGCGGCAATGGCCGCCACGCCCGCCAGCTTCTCGGGCCGGTCGGCCGCATGGATCAAGGCCAGCGCCCCACCTGTCGAAAAGCCTACAACCGCGACAGTGTCGCATACCGAGGCAATCACATCATAACCGCGTTTGAGGGACGCCAGCCAATCGGACCAGCTTTGGTCCCGCAAGTCCCACGGCGACGTGCCGTGCCCCGCCAACCGTACCCCCATGACCGGATAGCCCTCGGCCGACAGTTGCTCGGAATAACCGCGCATTTCGGCCGGCGAGGCTAAGAACCCATGAACCGCCAAGATACCCATGGCGTGTCGCTTCTTCGGCATCAGCAGATAAGGGGCGCCACTCTCAGTCGCGGTTTCTGCTCGGTGAATCTCCTGATAGCGCTCGTCCGAAAATTCCGCCCGGCGAAGAGTCATGGTGCGGCAATCATCGTCCAATAACAGCAATGCCATGGCGGCGGGATCCACCTTGTTCAGATCGCGCAGGGCCTTTTTGACGGCCTTTCCAACACCGGCGATGGGGGCCGCCTCATTGGCATAAACGGCGATAGGATTTTCCAAGCGAATTTGATGGAACTTCTGTTCTTCGAGAAGCTTGGGCAAGAAACGGTAGCTATCGGCCTCGACCGAAACCAACTCGTTTTGCGAGCCCAGTTCAAAAAACTGGTCCAGTGCAGCACAGCTATCTCGCTCCAAATTTCGATAGCGGCGCGGATCGGTGATGCTGGGATGCAAAAAAACGCTCTCATCTTCCTGCACGGTTTTCAAAGCCAGGTACAAAAGACGGCGAAATTCTTCTTGCGGTATTTCCTCGCGGCCCGCCTCAATAAGTTGCAAGACCAGTTGGGACGCCAAATGGCAGATATTCACCGTGATCGCGGCATAGATCTCGCGCATGTAGATGTCGCGCAAGCGGTCCGTCTCCCGCCTTAGGCACATGGATAACAAGCGCTCGACCCAACGACCCGGCTGATGTTTAAGCTCGAAGAGATCCTCCAGGGAGTCAATCTGCTGAAACACTCGGGCCAGCAAAAAACGATCCCACCAACGCCATACCACATGGGGTGGGATTTCGTTCCCCAGACGGATATCCATGTCGGTTTCTTTGAATAGGATATTGCCCTCGATCAGCAACTCTTCGATATACTTGTCCTTCATCCCCTTGGCGAAAAAGTCCGCCGATTTGCGCAGGATATTGTCGCAAGTCCGCAAGGGAAAAAAGGTGATGTTTGCCGGCACGATAAAGGTGGGCTGCCGGGCCGCCTGGATAAGTTCATCGCTATCCTTTAGCCCCAAAGCCTGAACCCAGCGCTCGATACGTTGGTGATCACCCTCGTCATAGACAGAGAGAATACGTTTTTTAAAAATCTCCAAGGTTAGGGCGATGACCGCCGCCCCCTTATGGTGCTTGCGCATTTCCTTTGCGCTGGGGGAAAAAACGCTGAAGTCGCCCTTATCGTTCATCACCCGGCGGTCTTTGACCTGTCCGCCCTCGGGAAAAACGATCACCTTGCGGCCTCTAAGGATTTCTGCCGCCAAAAAAGGCAATAATCCCGGCATGTTGTTGGGAACGGCCCCGACCCCAAGCAAGAATTTGGCAAAGGATTCGCTGCCTTTAAAGAGCTCGTGGGTGGCCACGCAGCGACAATAGGCACCGGTTTGGCGGTGAATCAGGTATTGGGGGATAACCGTTTCAAAACGGGCAAAATGGTTAAAAAGAAAAATTTGGCCGCGCTCAATCTGCCCCTCGTCATGATGAAACCGGATGTTTAAGGACAAACGGTTCTTCAAGAGGGTGAAGGCTCTCACACCCCAGTCATAAGTTGGTTTAATTTCAAAATCTTGCGGCAGTTCCATCGAGATTTTGCTTTTGTTAAAACCAAGCAAAAAAAAGCCGCCCAATAGTTACATGGGCACCTATCGATGAATTGTAACCAGATTAACTTAAAAAATTGGCACCTACGGAATGCGAAATGAATGCACACGCCATGAGCCGAGACCTAACTGAGCCAACGTATAATTTGTCGCTAATTTAGAAAAATTTAATGCTAAATCCTGTAAGGCTCCATCCACCCGAGTGAGTCCGCTAGAGCGCCTCTCGCCGAGTATTCAGCCCCCACCCATCCCCCGTAGCCGAGTCGATCAATAGCAGAAAAAGCGCCGGTGAAATCGATCTCGCCGGTACCGGGCTGATGGCGACCGGGCGCATCGGCAAATTGGATATGATCGATCAGGGGCAGGTATTTTTCCAATTCAACGACCGGGTCGGCCCCCATCATGCGACAATGGTAGAGATCCAATTGAATTTTCAGATTTGTGGCCCCTACCAGAGCGATGACGTCGGCCGCCTGCTCTGCGGTTTGAAGAAAAAAGCCGGGCAAATCATGACTGTTGGCCGGCTCAATCATCACCGTCAGGCCCGCAACCCCAAAGAGCTCCGTCGCATAAACCAAGTTTTCCCGAAATGTCTGACGGGCGCTCTCACGCGGCACATCGGCCGGCACCACGCCAGCCAGAATGTTCACCCGCCGATTGCCCAAAAGCTTGCTATAGGCCAGAGCCTTACGGACACCGGCGCGAAACTCCTGCTCCCGACCCGGTATTGCCGCCAGTCCCAAATCACCTGCTGTCCGGTCCCCTGCCGGCAGATTGTGCAAGACAATCTCCACCCCGGCCGCCTCGGCCTTGGCGATGATGGCCTCGGGTGCCGTGTCGTAGGGAAACTGGATGTCCACGGCGCGGAATCCCAAGTCCGCCGCCACAGCAAAACGGTCCAAAAAGGGATAGTCGGTCAGCATGAAACTGACATTGATGGAAAACCTCGGCATGCTGTTAGCCACCCTCAAATAACGGTTCTCACCTTAGGACTGGAACCTATTGGAGATTAACAAAGCGCTGCGTATTGGAGGCAACAAGTAATTTGACGGCAAGCACAATGCCGATAGTGCAAACTATTGCCTGATATTCTTTATCACACGAAATAAATTCCTATCAGGAATAGGTAGGGAACAGATCGGCAAGCCGACCTGTTCCCCATTTTGGCTGACGGCCGTCCTTCTGGCACTAATCACCAGATGAGTATCCTTTTTCTGGGCTGGCGAGTCCCCCAAAAGTTAGCGCCATTTATTCTTGAAAAAGGGGCCACTGGGTCACAGCCAGAGCACCAAACAACCGCCGAATCGTCGTCCACTATACGAATACAGCTTCACTAGTTCGGTATCTCAAACTAGCCAACACATGGTGTTGCTTCGATCCTTGCCCCAGAGTAACCCGAAGGTCACTCACTGATTGGTGTCTCGCCGTCAAGATACCTCAGGCGCCGAAGGTCAGCGGAGTCAAAAAGGTTTGCATAAGCAACTCCGATCCACCCCGCTTGTGGGGCGATCCTTTAAAATAGTAAAATAATTTTTAAATTCAAGATATTATAGAATCAAAAGTTTTATTTTCATAACTTAAATTAAGAAGATCGACATAGCATTGAATTGAGGCCACGCCAAAATCGAAGATGGCTACAAGCCAGCACTTCAGGTGAAGTGGACGAGAATCTTGGTGGAGCAGAGCTTGGTCCAGGTGCCACCTCGTGAGCCTCATCGCCATGCTTGTTGTTAAAGAGAAAGTTTTAGTGACAACTAAACCCTGTTGGATCGAGAACATTCAAAAAGAGAGTGCCGATTCGGCCCTCAATGCCGATTACGACCAAGTGCGAGGCCCAAAAAATCAACCTCACTCTAACCGATCGCCCAAGCCAGAAAAACAATCCATCCAATTGCAAGAGCCAAGGAAATAGCGGCAATGGGGAGCACCGCCTTGGTGAATTCGCGGAAAGTAAAGGGAACGACACCAAAACGCTCAGCCTGTTGGACGACGATCACGTTGCTGGCGGCACTGATGATAAAGACGTTCCCCGCCAAGGTAGAGACGGCCGACAGCATCATGAGGTTGGCAACGCTATAAGAGTCCAGCAGCTTTAGATACATATCCACGACTGGGACATTGGAAAAGGCCTGGCTCGCCAAAAAGGAGACGGCTGCCGTTACCAAAGGTTCGTCCAAATGTCCCTGCAACTCTCCCAACATCCGTTGCAGGGCATGGGACTCGATGAGGGCGCCGGTCACGATGAACATGGCGACAAAAAAGACCAGTGTCGGCCAATCTACTTCCTTTGCAATCTTCAAGCGTTTGTCGTCGAAAATAAAAACTGGCAAACATGCGATGAGCCCTGCCCAGCCTAAGGGAATGGCGTGCTCCGGGTCCAGAGCACTTAATAAGCTGTCCCCCACCACCAAGACGATCAGAATAACAAGACTCACATAAGACGGCCAAATGCGTTCGTCCTCTGGCGTCCCCTTTTGCGGGGCTGCTAAATCGACATCTGCGGCACTGTTATGAGGAAGACTTTGACCTGCCCCGCGGGCCAGCCACCAAATGGCCCCGCCCAGGCCTAAAACCGTCGGCACGATCAGCCATAGGAAAAAGGTAAAAACCGGGGCAGGCACGCCGCCGCTAGCCGCGATCAGGAGGTTCTGGGGATTGCCGATAGGGGTAGCCATGCTGCCGATGGTGACGGCCACACAAAGACCGATCAGGTACTTTTTGACGTCCCCGCCCGTGTGACGCGCCAAGACAAAGGCGATCGGCGTCCCGATGATTGCCGCCGCATCATTGGTCAAGAGAGCCGCCACGATCGCCGCTGCCACCAAGAATGCCGCAAACGAGCCCCGGAAGGTTTGTATACTGGCCAAACGCCCGCCGAGACGGTGAGACAGTCCATTTTGAAAAAGTGCGGTTCCAATGGAAAAGACCGAAAAGAGATAAAGGATCACCCCCCAATCGATGGCGGCAAAGGCATGTGCTGGAGAAATTTGTCCGGTAGCGAGCAAAAAGGCGGCCCCGGCGGTCATGATGTGCCAAATTTTCAACCAGCCGGGCAGCCATTCCCTAAGGGCGATCAGCCCGAAAATCACCGCCGAAACGGCCAGACTGATGGACATTTTCTAATCCTTCCCCTCACCCTTCGCCTGGGCATGGGGGGCGGTTTCCGGCATGGCCAGGATGAAGAGGGCCGCACCGATCACCGAGACCGCCGCCAAGGAATAAAAGGCTATATCATAACTGGCCCACTGCACGATTTGCTCCGCCATAAGGTTGCTGAGGGAAGCCCCCACGCCCACCAGCGTCGCCAGAGCTCCCTGGGCGATGTTGAAGCGCCCTGTACCGCGGGTGACATCGGAAATTACAAGAAGAAAGATCACCGCGAAGATTCCGTTGGCCACGCCGTCCAATGCCTGGATGGCGACCAAAAGCACGGAATTATCCGTCAAGGTGTAGAGAATTGCCCGTAGTGGCAGGATCGCAAAGGCCAGAATAAAAAGCGGCTTGCGCCCCCAACTATCCGCCGTCTTACCGCAGAGAATAGCCATGCCGATCATGATGAACTGGGCGGAGATGATACAGGCCGAGGTAAAGGCAATCCCCTCACCGCTGTCACCGCCGCTGGCAAGCTTTTGGCTGACTAGCGGCAACATGGCGGCGTTGGCCGAGTGGAACAGAAAAATACAGATCGCAAAAATCACCAAACGCCGATCGCTGATCAAGGTTTGAAAACCACTGGGCTGTTCCCTGCCGTCGTTGCTTTCCGCCACACCGCCCCGGGCCGCCTCGTTGTCGATCTCTGAAGGGCTTATGAGCAAGACCGAGACAATCATGCCTAGGGCCATGGCAACAATGAGGTAAAAAACACCGCTGACGAAGCCGGCCAAGGCCAGGCCCGCGGCCAAAGCTGCCGCGATCACGTTGCCACCATGGTTCCAAGCCTGATTAGCCGATGTCTGTTGGGTAAAATTGCTTTGGCCGACCACGCCCAACGTCAAAGCCGCGATCAAAGGTCCCAAAAAGGCCAGAGCCACACCAATTGTGGTTTGTGCGGCAAAAATCAGTGGTTTGTGCTCAGCAACGATGATCATAAAGGCGGCAAGGCCCGCCGCCGCTGCCGACAAGACGAGCAAAAGCCGTTTGCGGTGGGACCAATCGATAATTCCCCCCGCCGGCGTCTGCACCAGAACCGTTACAATTGTGCCCAAGGCCAAAGCAAAACCGATATCTCCCGGCTGCCAGTGAAGCTGCGATAAGAGATAGATGGCCAAATAAGGCCCAAAACCAGCCGTGACATCGCCGGCGAAAAAGTTCAAGCACAGGAGCTTTTTGTGGGGCCGCCAAGAACTCTCAGACATGATCATCGGCCTCGCAAAGCTGTACATTCATCCCCATCAAAAATACCTTTTTTGAAACGAACCCCTGCGACTCCGAGGCACACGATCTTATTGCAGTTATGACCCATCAGACCAATGGCAACAATTGAAAAGGACCTTGAGGCACCGTCAATGGACCTTAGAGAGTTCGCGATATCGGCTTTTTTAACGAAGAACCGCCCTGACGCGAACCTCTCTGCCTACAAGCGGCATAAAGGCGGTTGCACAAAGTAAAGGGGATGCGCAATCTCTTTCCTAATTAAACTGGCCCTTCCACCCACCAAGGATCGCCGCCGTGACGCCTAAACCCTGTTGGATCGAGACCATTGATGAAGAGAGTGCCGACCCGGCGCTCAAAGCCGCCTACGACCAAGTGCGGGGCCCTGGGGGCAAAACCTATAATCTCTACCGGGCCTTTTCCCTGCGCCCCGCGCCCATGGTGCCGGCCGACCAGCACTACCGCGCGGTTCTGCACAACCCGGAAAACGCCTTAGAGAAATGGATCCTGGAGATGGTCGCCACCTATGTGGCGATTCGGGCCGACTGTACCTATGCCCGCACCCACCACGGCGCCAACTTCCTGAGCCTGTTGGACGACGAAACCCGCGGTCCAAAGATGATGGCCGCCATGGAGCGGGATGACTTCTCACGGGAATTCGACCCACGCGAAAAGGCCATTATGATCTACACGCAAAAGCTCACCGCCACGCCCCATAAGATGCGCGAAGAGGATCTCGTCCCCCTGCGTGAAGTGGGTCTGAACGATGTGGAGATTCTAGAGGTCAATCAAGCCTGTGCCGCCTTTGCCTATTGGGTGCGCCACATCAACGGCCTTGGCATCTCGCTTACCGGGGAACCGGGCGTGGGCCTCTATGGCAATGAGGCTGAAGCCTAATCACCGACAGTGCTGTGGGGACCACGCAGTAATTCAATGGTTTTTTGCAGATCCTTTGGATCTTTGCTGTCCGGCGACAGGTTCGCCTCTGCGCTACGGGCAAAGACCACCCGTGTGGCCTCCGTGAGGGTCCCCTCAACGCCATACTTTTCCAACACAGAGGCAACCCGCTCCACCTCCTTCAGGCGCCGTGCGGCATGGATGGGATGAGTCACCGTCAGGATTTCCATGGTCCGCACAAAGGGCCGCGAGTCCAGGTCCTTAAATGCCTCGAGCAACAGATGCCGCACCCCTTGGGCCTCCGCCGCCACCAGGCACTCAACGCAGAGGGCTTCAAGCCCCTTCATTAAGACGCTTCGCAGCATCTTTATGGCCGAAGCATCGCCGATTTGCCCGTCGATGACATCCACTAAAAAGTGACTGTCCGGTAAGAGGGCCGCAATCCTATTAGCCCCCTCGCCGGTCAAGAGAACCGGCACCCGATTGCCCCCTTGAAAATTACCGAGCACCGAGCCGTCGACTACCTGGACCGGCGAGTCAGCAAATACAGCCGCCACGTCCTTCATCATGTCGCCGGTAATGGAATTGAGGTCTACATAACCGCTGCCAGCCGCCATATGTGCCACGGCGCCCTGGGCCGCCGCGACAGCTACCGTTCCCGGCACCAAGGAAAAGACTGCCTCTGCCGCGCCCAGCCATGGGCCGATCTCGCCGTGCAAGACCACGCCCATCTCCTCTGCTTGGCGCACCAGGCCTGGCCCCTTCTCCCCAACCGCCGCTAGAGGGTCGAAAGCCAATACCCTAAGTCCACATTCCCGGGCCAGGGTCGCCGCCACATAGTGCCCGCCTTCGCCAAAACCAAGGACACCGACTGTTTTGATATTTGCTGTCATCAACTCAGACCAATCATCGCAAGCCTCACCCCGGCAACAGCTCCCTGATAGCCGTCTCTAAATGATCGGTGAAGCCCGCGTCATTACCGGGATTGGCTGCGCAATGTCCCCAGGGGGAATCATAGGTCCGCAGCTCCGCATTCGGCATCTGGGCTACCTCCACGGCATTGTCCTCAGGCGGGAAATAAAGATCCTGCTTGCAGGGAATGACAATGGCCCGCGCGGTGATGGAGCCCAAGGCCTTTTTCAGATCCCCGCGGTAGCGGGGCTGGGCGCTGATATCCCCCTGCTGCCAGGTCCACAGCTTGGCGAGCAAGTCATTGGCATCCCAATTGAGGTGATCTTCTTCCCAGTCGACCAGCAGATCCTCGACCGTTTCAAACCCCAATTGCTTGAAAAGCCCTTCCCGGTAATAGGTCTGGGAAAAGGCCCAACCCGCATAGACCCGACCAAAGGCTTTCAGGCCCGCTGCCGGCGGGTCCTTATAATCTCCCCCCTGCCAAGCGGCATCCGCCTGCAAGGCCGCCTTGACCCCCTCCAGGAAAACAAAGTTGTGGGGCGAGGTTTTGGCCGAGGCGCAAAAGGGCAAGATCGCCTCCACCATATCGGGGAACTGGGCACCCCAGTGAAAAGCCTGGCATCCCGCCATGGACCAGCCCGCCACCAGGGCGATCTTTTCCACCCCCAGCTTTTCGGTCAATAAGCGGTGCTGACAAGCCACATTATCGTAAAAGGTAACCATGGGGAATCTGGGACCGTCTTGCGGCGCCGGACTGTTGCTAGGCGAGGCGGAAATGCCATTGCCGAAAAGATTGACCGAAACGATGAAATGCTTAGTTGGATCGATAGCCCGCCCGGGTCCGAAAAAGCCCTCGTTGCGTTGGTGCCAGCCCGTGTAAAAGGTGGGCAATAGGACCACGTTGTCGCCTCTGTCGTTCAAGGCGCCATAGGTCTTGTAGGCCAAGTGGGTCTTTTTCAGGACCTCACCCGATTGCAGGGACACATCCCCCAAATCGAAATACTCGACCTCAGTCATACGACAAACCTTTTCGCCGGTGTAGAGGTGTGGCCCCATTCGAGCCACACCCCCTTTGCCTACCTAATAGAGGCGCAGATATTCCTGCACTTCCCAATCTGTGACCGTTTGGTGGTAGCGCTCCCACTCGTCCACCTTATAGGACAAATAGGACTTGTGCATCTGCTCGCCGATGGTCTTCTTGGCAAACTCGTCGTCACGCAGGATCTCGATGGCTTCCAAGAGGTTGCGTGGCAGACGCTGGGCGCCGGTTTTTTTGATCTCATCTTCCGACATCATATAGAGATCCAGGTTCAAGGGCTCGCCGGCGTCATAACCCTTCACCACCCCTTCGGTCATGGCCGCGGCCGTCATGCCCAGCCCCAGGTAGGGGTTCATGCACATGTCCGCCGCCCGGTTCTCGATGGCAAAACGGCTCTGCGGCAAGCGCAGCATGGCCGAACGATTGTTATAGCCATAGGTCATGTGGGTCGGCGCCCAGGTAAAGGTGCCGCCCTCAAAGCCACCAACCTTGGGCACCAGTCCATTATAGGAATTGACCGTGGAACAGGCGATGCCCGTCAAGGCTCCCCCGTGCCGCAAGAGCCCACCAACGGCATTGAAGGCTTCGGGCGACCACTTGCCGTCTGGGCCCTCGAAAAGATTCACCCCCGGATTATCGATACGCTGCATGGAGGTATTCATGTGAGCGCCCGAGCGCCAATCGCCCGTCGTCGGCTTGGGCATGAACGTAGCGAAGATACCGTGCTTCTTGGCGATCTCCTTGAGCAAGACCCGCAGGAATACCAAACGGTCGGCCATCCCCAAGACATCGGTGTAGTGGAAATCCAGCTCGAATTGGGAGTAAGCCCCTTCGGCCACCACATCGTGCAGGTTCCAGCCCAGCACTTCCAGAATGTCGATCAACTCGCCCAAAAAGCCCATGGAATCGATGGAATATTCCACGTCATAGCCAAAGGCCTGGCGGCGCGGCCGCAAGCCTTCGCCGGGCATGGGGTCGTCATCGAAAGCTTTGACCGGCTGGCCGTCCTTCCAACGCATGGTGATGAATTCTGGCTCCACCCCGGCATAGGTGGCATAGCCCTGCTCGGCTGTCTCTCTCACGATCCGCTTTAAGGCACTGCGGGGGCAGAGGTTATAGGGTTTATCCTCCCACCAGAGGTCCGCGAACATCCAAGCGCAGGTCTTGTCCCAGGGGCAGATGACCAGGGTATCCAAGTCCGGCACCGGGATCTGATCGGAATCCGCCGGACCCAATTCGGGCACGAAGGAAATCGAGTGCACCGCGAACTGCGGGCCCTTACCCATGCACAGCAGCTCAAAATCACTGATCGGCACTGGCTTTGTTTTAGGGACGCCGAAAAGATCAATCCAGCAGGATAGGACATATTTAACGCCCGCTTCCTCCAACTTTGCCTTGGCTGCTCGAACTTCTTCGATGTCCGGTAGGGCTTCTGCCATGGATTGAGGATCTTTTATGGACATGCTGCCTCCTTTTATGTCTTTTTCCAGTCGTCTAACAAATAGCTATGATTGATCCCCTATTACGCGCCTCATCCTGCCGTGTTGCGCTTTAAGAGGAACTGATTCTTGTACATGGCAAGTCCGGTCATCACCTCCAGTTGGGCGATATCGGCTTGGCCAAAACACCTGTTTTCCAGAAAGGCCTGGAAATCTTCTTCGCTGTCGCAGACCACTTCCACCAAGAGGTCGAACCGCCCGGATACCCACAGGATATAAACCACCTCCGGATAGACCGCGAAACGCTCCGCCAGCTTCTTGGGCGTCGCCCTCCCCGCCGCTTTGATGCCCAAGAAGGCATCGGCCTTGTAACGGATCGCCGCTGGATCGGCGACCGCCACGATCCGCAACATGCCCGAGCGCTTCATCCAGTTGACCCGATTGCGCACCGTGCCTTCGGAGACCTTTAGGGCTTTAGCGATTTCGTTGAAGGGAAGCCGGCCGTCCTCTTGCAGCAAATCCACAATGGCTCGATTCAAATCGTCCATGGGCGAGGCCAGGATCGAGGCCTTTGGTAAGCCGTCCTGCAAGGCCTCCATCCCGTCCGCCTGGGGCTCGGTCATCTGATCCAGGGATGTGCCATTACCGCGCAAACCAGCAGTAAGTTTTTTGGCTTTTGCGCTCGATGGTCCCTTTGATCGCGCCACGCCCTCATCCTCCCCGCAACAAAATCTCGCCTGCATCTTGGAATCTATGTGAAATTCAAATGGCGACCGATATCTTTGTTGACTGCCAAATTCGGAGTTCTATGTCTGAAAAATACGATATTCGCAAAAATCGACACAATCAAGTACGAAAATCGTAATTTTTGGTAAGACGCATGCCCATCTCGTAATTTTCCAATCCCAACTTCCAAATTCCGAATCTGATGATCCATTAAATACGAGCTATTTCCTTGTCGGACTCTTGGCCAGACCCCACCTTGTCGATGGCAGTGATGACTTTTGATCGGACAGGGCCCCCTTTTCAATGGATACGGTAACGCAGTTTGTTTTGGGGGCGGGCGTTGGCGCCGCCGTCCTTGGGCGTCTGATCGGCCCGCGCAAGGCTGCCATTACCGGGGGCTTGCTGGGTAGCGTGCCCGATCTGGACGTGCTCTTTCCCTTTGACGACCCGATCGATTCCTTCATCCTGCACCGGGGCGTGACCCACGCCTTCCTTATTCACGCCTTGGCGACCCCAGTCTTCGGTGAGGCGCTGGTGCGCCTTTTTAAGAATTTGCGGGACCAGCGCTTCCGCACCTACCTGGCGGTTTTTTTAATCTTCGTGACTCACGCGGCCTTGGATGCCCTCACCATCTACGGCACCCGCATTTTCTGGCCGCTTGCCCCAGATCCAGTTGGGGTCGGATCCATTTTCATCATTGACCCTCTCTATACCCTCCCCCTGTTAGTCATTACTCTTTGGGCCTTCTGCGCGGGGACCTGGTCGCTGCGTTTTTCTCGCGCCCTAACGGTGGCCCTAACCCTTAGCACCGCCTACCTGGGATGGGGGTTGCTGGCGCAGTATTGGGCCAAGGATAAGGCCGAGACGGTCCTGGCCCAGATGGGGATACAGGCCGAACGGGTTTTTGCCACGCCGGCCCCCTTTTCCACATTTTTCTGGCGCGTGGTCGCCATTGACGGCAATCGCTACATCAACCTCTACCTGCCCCTATTCGGGTCGACCGAGACCCCGATGGCCTATGTCCATCCCCGCGGGCTCGAACACCTCAGCTGCGCCGATCCGCTCCCCGCCGTGCAAAAGCTGGCCGACTTCAGCAAGGGATTTTACCGGGTCGACGAGCAAGATGGCGAGATCCGGGTCTCGGACCTGCGCATGGGCCTCACGCCTGGCTATGCTTTTACCTTCGCGGTGGCCCAGCAGAACGGCGACGGTCTGGACCCCATACCCCCTCGGCGCATCGAAAACTCCCGCCGCGCCGAGGGCGACATCGATTGGCTGCTGGCCAACAT
>JBCCHN010000022.1:0-55822 GCA_039028695.1 Pseudomonadota bacterium | reverse complement strand
GCGGTTCCAAAATCAAAAAGCATCCGCCTGACCGGATGTCGTATTGAAGCCCTATTCAGTCAGGAAGGCTTTTGTACTGTGATTAATTTAGTACCTACTTGATGGGTGTCAACTAATTGCGCAAATAAAGTTCGTGAAAAGGTGATAAAAATCAAGTAGTTGCGAGTAATTATCATCTAGAAATGAGAATAATTATCATTATTATTTGAAAATGATAATCATTATCATCTAAGTTTATTTAGGTGCCTTTCCCCGACCCAGGTGGGGCGTCTTGTCGAATGTAACGGGTTCGTGGATTTAGGCTGGGAAAACCGCGGGATCCTTTGGACCGAAAGATGCTTTTCGGTTCGAACCGGTCTGGGGCCATTTGGAGGCGTTGGGCAACGCGCTCGCCGTGCTCCAAAAAATGGGTTACCCAGGCAAATCAATCGCTCATTCGCGAGCGCATCAAGGACCCAGATCAGAATCAGCTGTTCTAGGGAGATCTAAGAGGAGCAAAAATGGTAAAGCGCGGGCATTGCTTTTGTGGAAAAACACGTTGGGAATTTCATGGCGAGGTAACATGGGCCTGCTATTGTCATTGTGACGATTGTCGCCGCAATTGCGGCGCACCGGTGGTTGCTTGGCTCGGGGTGCCCATCAAGAACTTCAATTGGTTGGGAGAGGCCCCGAAAACCTTCGAGAGCTCAAAAGGGGTGCGGCGCCACTTCTGTAATACCTGCGGTTCCCCGACGGGCTTTGAAGCGGATCATTACCCGGGCGGAATGCACCTCTATGCCGCGTCGTTGGAGGCCCCCGACGACTTTTGGCCGACTTTCCATGTAAGCTATCGAAGCCATCTTACCTGGCTCCAGTTCGATGATGATCTTCCAAAGTATGAAGGCACGTTGCTTCAGTCACCGCGAGACCCAAAGGGCTACAGGTCACCCCCTGGGTAGAGCGCAGGCCTTAGAGTCAGCTTGCCCTGGAATCTGATTCAATCGGCAGTGAATTTAACGGCCAATAGCCTGATTAAAATGTTTCGCGCAAACCTTGTGCGATCTCTTTGCCTTGGGCTTCATGGCTGAAAAACCGCACGAAATTTCCTTTGGAATCCAATAAAAAAATAAGTGCTGTATGGTCCACGTAATAAAAGTCGCCGCTGGAATCCCAAACCTTCTCGTAATCAACTCCATAGGCCTTGGCCACCGCAGACACCTCCTGCTCGCTGCCTGTCAAGGCAACGAAGCTGGGGTGAAAAGACTGGATATAGTCCTTCAAGTCGTCGGGCGAATCCCGGCGCGGATCAAGGGAGATGTAAATCGGTTGCACCCGATTGGCATCGCGTTCCCCCAACAGGTCAAGGGCTGAGGACATGTTGTACAAAGTTGTCGGGCAAATGTCAGGGCACCAGTTATAGCCGAAATAAACCAGCATATGGCGCCCTTGAAAATCGCTATCCCGTCGGGCGATATTGTTGTGATCTATCAGCTCGAACGGCCCGCCGATGTCCACCACGGGCGCCGATTGAACCTCAATGCCCCCGACAGCATTAATGCTTGCAAAAGCCAGGCCGCTTATCGCCAAAAAACTGGTTAGGGCGACCGCGCGATTCAATCGGCGGGTCCGGGCCTTCATCATTGAGAGAGAATGTTAAAGACTGGTTGATCTCCGGTCGTGGCGCTCGCTTGGTGGTTCACACCGGCGGCGGCAGCGCTTTTTTGCGGCGCGAGACAGAGAGAGGATTGGATATCCTTTTCCAAGCTGGCCAACAGAGTGGCAACATATTGCTCGTCAGAAGATTGGGCGTCCTGCTCGTAAGAGGCATGGTCATGCTCTCGCGGATTGCAGACTGCTCGTTCCTCTGCGGAAAGACTCAGCCGATTGATCGACGAGGGCGAGCCGGCTTCACAGTGACCGGCGTCACGCGACATGTTGATCACCTGCATCATCCCCGCGTCTTCGTGTTCGGCAATGTGGCAGTGGTAAACCGCCTTTCCTTCGATTACCGGATTTTTATATGACACGCGCAAGACCACTGATCCGTGTGGATCCTCAGCTGTCGGGCAGGTGCAGCCGGTGCAATTGCCTTGATCGTCGCACTGGCAGCGGTTTGGAAATTCCTCTGTTTTAGCCCGGAAATCCAAATTCACCGTGTCCTGCCAGCCCGTAAATGTCACCTCTTTGCCGTTTTTCTCAATGACCTGGAACTGAAGTTGGTGGTGATGAAAGACGTGATTTTCCGCGGTGCAATTATTAACGGTCCATTCCTCGACACAGCCAATTCGCACATTCGTGTTGATGATGTTCATGTTTGTACCAGCGTTGTTGATGCAGAATTGATTGCCGTCGCTGGTCTCGGAAAAGTCGAATGTCCGCGCGCAACAGGTCTCTTCATCGCGCAAATCGGGCAGCTGCGGATAGCTCTGTGGCGTGGGCAGAGAAAGGTTGGTCACTGCCTCGCCGCTGGAGACCAGGGTACCCAAAACAGTCTCGGGATGGGGATCTCCGGCGGGACCCATGTCGATCTCTCTGGTTTTAAACACATATTCGCCGGCCGTGCCCCCCACGACGAGGAATTCCGTGCGGGCGCTAACCGGTAGCAGCAAATGGTCAAATTCAACAGGTTGGTTATGGCGGATACCGTCCCGCGCAATCTCGTAGATTTTGTGGCCTTCGACTTCCAAATCATAATAGATGTCGGCACCGATATTGCCGATCCGCCAAAGCTGAATTTCACCTGGGCGAATGGCGATCGAAGGATTGATCTGGCCATTAAGGGTTCGCATGGTGGGATTGCCGCTGTCAGGCGGATCCGGCACCTTTCCCTTAACAATCTGAATATCCCTAAGGATCATGTTGCGCTGGGTGATGTCTTTCAGCTCCGGCCAAGGATCCAACACGCCATCAACGCTTAAGAGACCGGACATGCCGCTGCCGATCTGGTATTCCGTCGTCCCGTGGTAGTGGGGGTGATACCAGAAAAGCCCCTGGGGGTGCTCAGGCGGAAAGTCCACCTCGTATTGGAAGTCTTCACCCGGCTCAACAGTTAAAAAGACATTGTCGGAATTGCCCTTGGGTGATGTGTTGGTGCCATGGTAGTGCAAGTTGGTCTTGCCGCCGCGGCGGTTCTTCAGATTCAAAAGAAGCTTATCGCCGGGGCGGACCCGCAAAGTGGGCGGGGCGAAGAGTCCATTATAGAGCTCGGTTGTGACTTTCTGACCTCCCACCTCGATGTCGTGGGGGGCAACGGTCAGTTCCGTATTGAGGACACCGTCGCTGCTCGATACCTCGGGTGGCTGCGCAAATTCTGGACGGTCTTTCGAACTCTGGGCGAATGAAAGTGTCGGAACCAACGCCATCAAAAGCGGCAGCAAGTATCTTAGTTTCATGGTGATCCTCATGGAAATGCGCTCATAGATTGATTTTTTTGTTCTTTTTCTTCCAAAATACAACCGGCGCAACGGTAGCTGTGATAAGAATCATTCGCAACATCTAATTTGAGAATTATTCTCATCTTTGATACTCAACGGCCTTTCATCCTCGCGCCCTAATGCCGAAACGGCGCATTAGAAATCGATGGAGATTTCGATGCCGACCACGGCCGCATCATCAATGCCGCCGCCGTTGGGGTTGATGATGTATTGAAAGTCGGGGGTCAGATAGAGCCAGGGTGCCAGCTGAAATCGGTGATTGACTTCAAGCGCCAGCTCGTAGCTTTGTCCCGGCAGATCATCACTAAAGAGGCCGTAATAGGCGGCGACAGCGGTGACGTCGTTATCCCGCTCGGGAATGAGACCCTGGTAATAAGCTCCGCCGAAGGCGGCGAAGGGCAGGGTATTTATGCTCTGATCCGGGCCGGTGGTGAGTGTGCCCCAAAGGGTTAGGCCCTGGTCGCTGCCTGCCTTGCCCTCGCGGTAGACCATCTGTTGTCCGATGGCGTACAGGCCATAGTTGCCGTTTTCCTCTGCCGTGGGATCATCCAGCCGGGCAAAGTCGCTGCTGTCATAATAAGCGCCGAAAGAGTATTGGCCCGGCAATCCCGGATCCTTATCCCCCTGGTTCAGGCTGTAGCCGATTTCCGCCAGGCCCAAAACGCCGTCATCCGGGTTGAATTTGAAATCGATGCCATGCTGGTCGTCGTCCTGCACACTGGGATCGGCGTTATAGGCGCCGCCGGATATATAGATGTCCGACGTGGGCTGAACCGTTACCCGCGCACCCCATTGGGCGAAAGGAGGCGTGGTGAAGGAGGGAATATTGGCAAGAATGCCCGTGGGGTTGCCATTGACCGCGCCGCTGACGTAGTAGCCGTAGCTATCGGATGTGGCAAAATCGTCACCGGCCGCCAAGCGCCCGATGGCGATGTTTACATCGTCTTGCCACAGGGATTGCTCGAAATAGAGTTGGTTCAAGCGCCACACATCGCCGTTGAAGACCTGAGCCACCGCGAAGATGTTGCCAATGTCATCGCCGGACAAGTCGCGACCCTGTTGCAGGGAGCCGGCAGCAAAAAAGCTCAAGCCCTTTATGCCGGCAAGTTTTTCCAGGTCGAAATCCAGCGATCCTGTCCAACCCGCTGCATAGGCCCCGCTTTGGTTCATTCCACCGGAGGGGTTGGCCATCAAGTCCGTGGTGTAGTTCAGGGCCGGTGTAAAGCCGTCATTGGACAAATCGGTGCGGGCTCCGCCCCAATCTCCTGTCGCATAATCTTGTTCGAACCAGCTTTCCAAGATCGACGACTTGGCTTCTTCAGCCCATGCCGGCGAGGAAAGCGGTGCGCTGAGGATGAACCCGCAAATCACAGCCGTTAAGCCGAGGCGCCTTTGTCGGCAGGATTTTTGCATACCACTTTGAATGGGTTTTTCATTGAAGCAACGCATTGCGTTCTGTTCCCCCTTTCGGCTACTCTCTCACGCAGAGCTGTACCTGTTCCCGCGCTGACTTGATAAGATCGGCACGTCGTGAGCAGTCATTCAGCATTAAACTAGCTGATTACGGATTGCAACTGAGTTGCATTCGCAATTCGGATTGTGATAGCCCTTCACCCCCAGCCCTCGGAATGGGATGGGCGCGAGAAATAATGTGCGCACCTTAAGAAAAGGAACCAGGCCATGACGGATTCGGACACCCTGAACGGTTTGCTCAATGGAGAACTCAGGGCAGCTCACCTTTATTGGCAGGCGGCGGCCTGGTGTGCCGAGCGGCATATGGATGGATGTTCAGAGTTCTTGTCGGTTCACGCCGATGAGGAGCTCACCCATATGAAGCGCCTGTTTCAATTCTTGATCGATAGCGAGGTTGAGATCCAATTTTCCGCTTTGCCGGCACCCAAGGTCGAAGCGGAGACCGTGCGCGAACTCTTCGAAGCAATTTTGGCGCACGAGGGTAAAGTAACCCATGCGGTGGGTGAGGCCGTGAAGGAGGCGCAAGCCGCAGGGGACCATGGCACCTTTGAGTTCTTGCAGTGGTTTGTCATGGAACAGCGCGGCGAGATGAAGTTGTTCCGCCAAATCGTCGATCGCATTACTCTGATCGGCGACGGTCCTCAGGCCCTCTACCTTATTGACCAGGAAGTCGCCAATATTGGCGCATCAGCGGCTGCCGCTGATGCGGCCACTGCGCAGGCGTAGTTTAGATTCACACATGTAGCGTGCCGACGATTTGGACAAGGTGGCCAAGCCATGAAGCATGGCCGCTTTACCCTTGCGACAAGTCCAAAGCTTTTGCAAAGTGCCGCGGCTTTGAAATGCCTCAACCCTTTGCAACTCATCCTCAACCCTATCGAGAGTACCCATGACCACTGACGTCAAAGCCTATTGGCAAAATTACATCGATGGCGCTTTTGTTGATGGCGGGGCCGGAACCATCGCCGTCGACGACCCGGGAACAGGATCCTTGTTGGCGGAACAGGCGGCGGCGGACGAAAGTGATATCGATCGCGCCGTTCAAGCAGCCAAGCGGGTGCATGAGTCGGCAGTCCTGACGGACATGCGCCCAGTCGAGCTGGGACGAATGGTTCAGAAAATGGGCCAGTACTTTCTTGAAAATTCGAGTGAGATCGCAAGGATCCTCACCCTCGAATCAGGTAAGCCCCTCTGGGAAGCGAAGATAGAGGTGGAAGGAGCGGCTCGTTATTTTGAATATTACGGCAACCAGGCAGAGACGCTTGAGGGCCGGTCGATCCCGCTGGGGAAGGGCTATTTCGACTTTACGACCTACGAGCCTTATGGGGTTTCAGGCCAGATCATTCCGTGGAACTACCCCCTCGAAATGACGGCCCGGTCCCTTTCCGCGGCCTTAGCCACTGGAAACGCCTGTGTTGTTAAAACGCCCGAGCTTGATCCGCTGACGAACAGCTACTTCGCTTACGCGGCGGAAGCAGCGGGCTTTCCAGCGGGCGCCGTCAACATTCTTTGCGGCTGGGGACACCAAGCAGGTGCGGCCATATCGCGTCATCCTGATGTGCGGCAGATCGTTTTTACTGGTTCGGTTCCCACCGGCATTGCCATCGCGGGCGAGGCGTCCAAAAACGTGGTGCCTTGCGTCCTTGAATTAGGGGGCAAGTCCGCTGCCATCGTTTACGAGGATGTTCAGGTTTCCGAGGTGGTGAATAATGTTCGATGGGGCATTTTTTTCAATGCTGGGCAAGTATGCTCAGCGATGTCGCGCATTGTGGTACATGAAAGCCTCCATGATGACCTGGTGGACGGCATAGTGGATATGGCAAAGGGCCTCTCGGTCGGGCCCGGAATCGAGCGACCGGAATTCGGCGCCAATATGGGCGCAATGGTATCCGAGGCTCAACGAGATCGTGCGGCCGATTTTGTATCGAAGGCCCAGTCGGATGGTGCCGTCGTGGCGGCGGGTGGCCATAAGCTAAACCGGCCCGGCCATTTTTTGGAGCCCACAGTTCTGACCCAAATAGCGCCTGAAATGACGGTAGCAAATGAAGAAGTCTTTGGTCCCGTGGTTTCGATCATGAAATTCCAGTCGGAACAAGAGGCTATCCAAATTGCCAATGGAACCGACTATGGATTGGTGGGTGGTGTGTTTACTAAAGACATCGACCGGGCAACACGCGTGGCCCGTCAGCTCAGAGCTGGCCAGGTTTTTGTGAATGAATGGTTTGCCGGCGGCGTGGAAACACCCTTCGGCGGCTATGGAAAGTCGGGCTACGGCCGAGAAAAAGGGCGCGAGGCCCTATGGAATTACGTACAAACCAAGAACATCGCAATTTCTTGTCGCTAAGGGGAATATTGCAGTTCAAAAAATGCGAGCCCAATTCGGCCTCTAAACGGCATTAGACTGCAAGCGGCAGGAATTTAGCCATAGGTTTGGCGAAACAGTGGCGGCTGCGTACTAAAAAAATGTAGGGAATGGATTGGCGCAGGCCCGTGCGACAACCGGGGCGTCTTTCACTTTCTCGGACAGGTCAGGCTTCGTCGACCCACAGAGCGCGTTTTTCTCGCGAGGCGCCAAACCCAATCATTCTGATCTGGGCGACGATAGGACATAACGCAGCCCAAAAAAGAAGTGCCACCAAACCAAATCACAAAGGGTGCTGTTTGGCCGAAAGATAACAGCAGCACGCCGGGCAGCAAGACAACGATCCAAGCAAGTTTGACGACCGTTTGATCTGGGACGGGGAGGCGGCGGTACACGCGTCGACGTTTAGGGTCTTTTGCTGATAGGTAGCCAAGAGCTATCAAACTCAGCGCTATAGCAATTACCGTTGCAAGATCATTGCTCATGGCCGGCCTTAGGCTCCAGAGTCTGTTTTTCCAAAAGGACGAACGGTTTTATTCGGCTGATGGTGAAAAAGAAGCATAATCCTATAAGAATCAAGATTGTGTCGAACAGGACAATCGAAACATTGTTGGAAGATAGGGCCCAAATCCAGTTTGGCCCGCCAGCTGCAATTCGAGCCATAGGCAGCAAAACCAGCAACACGGTCATCGCGACATGGAAAGCTTTGCTTGCCAGCTCTTTTTCTCTGATCAGCACGCCCAGCCCTATGCTGGCCAATCCGAGCAAGCAAAACCCCAAAGGGGTCCACAATAAAGTCTGTTTCGCGGGGAGGCTGAGAAAAAAGCCATAGGTGGAACCAAGAATGGCCAAAGGAAGTCCGTATCCCACAATTTGAACCAAGCGGCGCAACACACACCAATTGGCATCGTCAAGGCGACGGTCCAGCCACAGCTGCTGTCCACTCAAGGTCACGTAGCAGGCGGCCAAGCCCAAGGCAAACCAAACAAGCTGAGAAAGCAGTCCTGCAAAGGTTCCGAAGTGAAGGGGCAAAATCAACTCGAAGACCCAATTGCCAAGAGAGGGCTGCGTTCCGATCCCCGGCTTGAGCCCCAAATAGGATCCAGAAATCCCGTCGAAGGTATTTTGCGCACCGACCATGGCGCCGTCTTTGGGAGGATGAAAGACGATAACCTGAGTATCCGCGCGTCCATAGTTGCTGATTACAAAACTCTCCGGCGGCGAACCAGCGTGCTGAGCAGAAAGGCTCAACATCAAATCAAGGTTGGCCAGTTCAGCCGGTTGGGCGTTTTCCTCGTACCCTGTTCCTACCAATGCTTCCATCATTGCAAACTGGTCGCCGCTAAAGGCGATCTGGCTCAAAAGGGGAAAACCCAACGATAGTGCAAAACTCAAGAAGGCGCCGGTGAAGGCGAGCAGAATGGCGAATGGCAAGGTCCAGGTGCCCGCCAGGTTGTGACGGTCTCGCGCATGGAGCAAGCGGTTCCATGGTCGGGGCGCAACGAATAAGTCAGCAATCAAATGGCGATGGATAAGAATGCCTGAGATCGCCGAGACAAGCATCAAAAAGCCCAGCAGACCTGTCGCGTAGAGACCCCAAGGATCTGGCAGATGCAGATTGACATGGAGTTCGACTAAAAATTCATCGAGCGCACCGGCAGGATCAGCCCCAAACAACTCTGTCCCAAAGCCTTCGCGTTGTGCGATTGGCCGGTGGGACTCGGGATGAAGTTCTGTGAGCACACCTTTTTCGTCAAAGGTGCCTTCTGGATTAACGGCATGGGTATGAAAGAAGACAACGATATGTCCGGCCGAGTTATAGAATACAGTGATCTCTTCGAGATATTCCTGGGGCATCTCATGGGCCAATGCACGAATGGTATGATCCAGCGGTTGACGAAGGGGCTCGTGGGATTTCATGCCACCCGCCGACCAGGTGCCGATGTCGCTCGCAAAGACGGCCAGCGTGCCCGTCAACAGAACCACATAAAGCAGCAGGCCAAGAAATACGCCGGACCAACCGTGAATGGAGACAAGACGTTTGGTTTGTTTTGTGGAGAGCTTGATCACCGATCAAAGTTCCGGGCTTAGGGCCAAAACAGTGTCATGAGGACCAGGATGACATTAATCACGATGAGCGAGCCGAAGATCCAACAAGCTCGGATTAGGTCTTCGGTCAAACAGCTGTAAAAAAAGAGCAATGCCCAGATGGCCGGAAACAGGATTAAAGGGAAAATGAGGTGATCGATTTCGGCTGCGCCTTTTGGAAACCAAATCGGCATGGCTGACATAACAACGATTGCACCCAATAGGGCGCCAGGCCCGGCGAGAAGCCATCGTACCTTGAGATCCGAAAAGAAGCGCCGATCGGAGCGGTTCTTAAGCTGGTCGCGTATGCTGATCACCTGGCCCGCGCAGTCTGCTAAAATTTGATGTTGACCAAGGCTCCAAAGGTCCGCGGCGCAAGAACATAGCCATCGCCGCCGGCTGTCGTGCGCTGAAAATAGGCAAACTTGTCGGTCACATTTTGGATGAAAGCGCGCATGGTGACCGGCCCGATTGTGTAATCCACGCCTAGGTCCAGCATGACATAGTTGCCCGACTCTGTGCCGGGTGCTTCCGTAAAGTCGCCATAATACTCGGACACATACTGAGCTCGTGCGTTGAAGAATAAATCGGAGATTGGCTCCCAGGTCAGACCTCCGGATAGAGTGACCTTGGGATCCAGCCCGAAGCGGTTACCATCAATCGTCTCGCCCGATGCATCGATTTGAGTGTGGAGCAAACCAAGGCCAAGTGTTGCATTGAGGGAGTCAACAATTTGCGCACGTCCCTCTAGCTCGAGGCCATAGGACTGACCATCGAAATTCACGATCTGGCTGTCAAATGGCTGGGGCGAAAAGAGGAATTGGTAGTCGTCATAATTATTATAGAATATGTTGGCTGACAGTCCTAGCCGGTCCTCCATAAAAGTGCCGCGGTAACCGGCTTCGAAGGTCCATACAAATTCCGACTCATAGGTGAACGGCTGGCCGGTGACAAAACTGACCCCGGCGCCACCGGGATTGTATCCGCGGGTCGCCGTAACGAAGACAGTTTGATTATCGGTAAAATCATAGCCGAGGCCGACTTTTGGCAATACAACCGTCTCGTTGTCAGAGAAGTCCAAGGATCCCAGGCCACCAAAGAAACTTAGGTCGAAATCAAAGTCGGTATATTGAACCCGACCGCCCGCCAATAAGTTGAGTCGATCTGTTATGCCGATTTCTAGATCTCCAAAGAGTCCAACTGTGGTTCGATCGCCGCGTGAGTTGAGTACGAAGGATTGTTCAACGGTCTCTTCAGATTCATCTTCGAAGGTGATGCCCGCGACACCGCTTAGACGATCGCTCAAATTGTCAAAAACCAAAAGGAGATCTTGATTAAATCGCCTAAATTCACTGTTTTCGAACATAAAGCTGCCAATTGAGTCATCAGCGGATTCAAACTTGTCGTTCTGATAGGATGAAATGGACCGCAGCTCTAATCCATCTGCCAATTCGTAGGCGCCGTTCAACGAAAACGCATAAGCAGATGTATCCACGACTACGCCATTCGAGGCTATGGTATTTCGGTCTTCGGTTGGATCGCCAGTCAAGTCGCTTCCATTGATAAAAGAATCGAAGATAGGATCCTTACCGTTCTCGTACTCACCGGTAACCGTGACAGACAGGTTGGGGAGGGCGTTGGGTTCCACCAATACCTTACCACGTAGGGACACGTTATCGAACTCCGACAGCTGGCTGAGATCGGTTCCGGGAGGCGCGGTGCCTCCAGGGTCGACAACCCGTACCGGAATCTTCCCATCTTGGAAATCTACCACCATTCTGCCTGCAACTTGATCTTCAATCAGCGGCGCGTTTGCCATGCCGGCTAGCTGGTACCCGAACTTTGAAAACTCGTCCCAATCGACACCTGCTTGGGCCTCTGCCTCCGTAGCGAATTGAGGATCTTTGGTCTTGACGATATAAGCACCGGCAATGGCGTTAGCGCCTCTTAGGGTGGTTTGTGGCCCACGCAGAACCTCAACCTGCTCAACGTCAAATGTCGATTGGAAGGCGCTATTCGCCGTGGTTGATGGTCGAGCCACATCGTCCACGATGAGAGATGCTCTCGGTTGCGTCCCAAAAAGAAAATTACCACCGAGTCCGCCGCCGCCGCCGTCGGATTGCACGCCGCGAATGGGTGGCAAAAACTCACCTGGTACCGGAACGGGTGTGACATTTGGGGCTTGGTTGACGACACCGTAAACCCGATTCTCATCACTTTGCTCGATTGCAGCTTCATTGAATACAGAAACACTCGTCGTGCTGTTCTGCAGCGACTTTGGCCTGCGTTCGCCTTGAACGACGATCGGACTGAGGGTAATTGGGCCGCCCTCTTGGTCGTTTGTTGGTCGGGTGAGAGTGATCGTGCTATTGGCCGTAAACTGGTAGCTGACACCTGTTCCCGCAAGCAAACTCCGCAACGCTTGTTCGGCGGTCATCGTGCCGTTGACACCTGGAGAAGCAACACCAGTAAGCTGGTCTGTCGTATAGGCAAATGACAAGCCAGATTGGTCTGACAGCTTTTCTAAGGCATCCACCAATGGTTGGGGCGCGATGGAGAAAGGGATTGGTTGCTCAGATTGCGCGGTCTGAGATCCGGGCAAGGTTATTGGGCCGGACGGCGCCTGTGCCATGGCTGGCGAACTGGCTCCAAGCATTATCCACGCGCTAAAACCCAGAATAACGGGCATGCCTAATCGGCTTTTTGCCGCATTGTCCTGATTTGGTGATCCGCTTTCAGCGTAATCGGCGACCCCTCGTCTATTTGTCCGCAGCTTCCTTATATTGAGTTTCATTGCCGATTTGCCCCCCAAGCCTCTCAAGCACGCCACGCCACCGCGCAAGTTTGCACAGTAGATAGCTCTGCGAATGAATATCATTCGCGATTTTTCTACTTATTAGACGAGTGAGGTTTCAAAATGTGCGCCGGAGTGCAGAAACTTTCACTCAGCGGGCTCAAACTGAAACCGGATTTATTTGGGATTGAACACTCTTTACTGTGGCCGTCACCGAAGAACGATCAGGAATCCGCCTATCTTAGTGACGGTTAGACCCTGTGTTGCCGCGATGGCATCTAGGCCACTATCGATATCCTTGATCGACAGGCGGGCGGTGACAGGACCTAAGTTATTCTTGTCCGCGAGTAATAAAATGCGCGCTGGATGATATCGTTCGATCTCCTCGACGGCCCGCTCAAAGGCAAGATTGCGGATTGAAAGGTATCCGTTTCGCCAGGAATCGCTTTTGGACGAATCAAATTCCCGCACCGAGGACAGTTCGCCGTCCGGAAAGTAGCTCACTTGTTGATCAAGGCCCAGCACGGCTTTTTTTGCGGTATTGTCGTGCCACAGATCCCCTGAGCCTGTTGATGAGGTCACTTCGACCCGACCTTCGATAACAGATACGACAACACTTTCACCAACTTCCGACACCGAGAAAACTGTACCCAAAGCTCTCGATTGTCCGCTGTCGGCCAGCACTTGGAAGGGCCTATCTCTTTCTCTTGCCACTTCAAATCTGGCCTCGCCTTGTAAGAGCACGATTTGCCGCTGCTCGGGCTGGTACTGGACGTCGATTGCGGTGTTTGTGTTGAGCCATGCAATTGAACCGTCCGGTAACTCAACTCGAGCTTTTTCACCCACTGCCGTCAAATGATCTGCCGATAAGCGGATGTTAAGTTCTGGAAAGGCGACAAATACTGCGGCTGCACAGGCTGCTGCCAATCCAAACCAGAATTTTGTCCTCTTGGGACGGCGACACTGTGCAACTTGGCTCACCGCGTTATCGGGCATTGGAGGTGCAGAGGAATGGCCGGATTGGCCAGCTGTTGGCTCCGCGATGGGTGCGTCAAAGGCCGGCCGCAATTCCTCTAAATCAACCCAAAGCTTGGAAATCTCGTCAAAGGCCATTTTATGGCGCCGGTCGCTTGCGCACCACCTATCGAATTCCATGTGGTCAGATGGTGTTGCGTCGCCCGATGAAAGAAGGAAAAACCATTCTCGCGCCGCTTCGTCCACGCCTTCCATTGAGCTAGTATTTTGCCCTGCTTTATCAACTCGAGAATCGTTCATGCTTCCGTCCGATTGGCGTGATCGATCAAACTGTCAATCGCCTTCGAGCTTGATTCGTGGCGAAAATTAGAACCATTGATATTATGCTTCAATATATAGACGAGTGAAGCCGCTATGATTCGCGGCTTTCTTTTCCTAATGCGTGTGAATTTTGAAACTCTCTGCGAGCTTCCAGCAAAATCTTCATCGCTTTTTTGAGTTCGCTGTTGACGGTTGTCCGGCCAATTCCCAATTCGGCACAAATTTCGACCTGGGACTTACCCTCGTAACGATTAAGAAAGAACACTTTTCGACAGCGCGGCTCCATTTGATCTATAACAGGCCTCAGATGATTGAGTTCGTCTCGGGCCATTGCGTGACGTTCGGGTGTCAGTTCGTCTTTGTGGTGCCAAATAATATCCTTCACTTCGGCTCTGAGCTCTCCCCTTCGTTTCTCAACCCTCAGGTAATCCGTGGCGAGGTTTGCCGCCATGCTGAAGAGGTAGGCGCGTCCGTCCCGGACGGCCTCCCGGTTGTCTAGGCGTTGTAATTTCAGAAAAAGTTCGTGAGCGAGGTCGGCGGCGAGGCTGGCGGAGCCCAATCGAGCCCCAAGAAACCTCCGTAACTCTAATTCATGTTCGATATAGGCTCGGACCAAGATTGATTCTTGCATCACTTTTTAGATCTCTTGCTCTCACTTGGCGTCGGCAAGTCTCGGCAGTTCCATTTTGTCTTGTTGCCAATGAAGGCTGAGATAGAGTTGCAATAACCATCATGACCCTATTCATATTGAGAATCGTTTGCAACAACTGTCCGGCTTTTTGAACTTTCAGTAATGGAGGTGCCTGAAAGCCATCGTGACCACTTCACGACTAGCCTTTCCAGATTGACGGCAGAAATCGGAATACTGTGGTTCTTATAGTCGACAAACCCGAGGCTAATTCTAGCTCGCTTCGATTTCCTGGATGACCTCGAAACCTTCGAACTCTGGGTGGCCCAAATATAGATGTCGGTTGTCTCCCGCATCCTTGTGGGCTTTGCGGAAGGCTTCCGATCGAGTCCAGGCCTCGAAATGGCCTCGAGAATCCCAGATTGTATGGGAGGAATAAAGGATGTGGTCCTCCCGGTCCGGCCCCTTAAGCAGGTGAAAGCTGCGAAAACCCTCGACCTCATTTAGATGCGAGTCGCGGCTGCGCCAGACATTTTCGAAGGCGGATTCGGATCCAGGTTTGATTCGAAAGCGGTTCATCGCAATATACATCAGCCTTCCTCCCAAAACAGAAACAGTATCCAAATTTTAGTGGGCAATTTTAGGGGCGAAAGGCACCCGTTGAGCCTCCTTCACGCCCGAAATTAATGAAAACCAGGAGGAACTGATGGGCAAGATTACTAATTCCGATCCTCATCTTTATTCGGCAAAAGCTTTCTCAACCACGAAGTCGCCAGGCGCCGCGTTTGAGCCTTCTTTCAGCCCCTGAACTTCCAGTAATTCTCGTGTGTCGGCGATCATGGCCATGGAGCCGCAGATCATGAAGCGATCCTCGGAATTTTGGATGCCTGCGATGCCCAGATCCTGAAACAGTTGGCCATTCTCAATCAGGTGCGTTATCCGCCCTTGATGAGAGAATTTCTCTCGCGTGACGCTCGCATAATAAATCAGCTTTTCAGGGGCCACCTCGCCGACAAGAGGGTCGTTTGCCAAGCTTTCCACAAGCTCCGCGCCATACTTAAGGTCGGCCACATTTCGGCAGGTGTGTGTCAGTACGACTTCGTCGAATCTCTCGTAAGTCTCCGGTTCGCGCAGCAAGCTTGCAAAGGGTGCGATACCCGTGCCGGTGGATAGCAAAAAAAGACGATTGCCCGGCAACAGTGCATCTAGCACCAGGGTTCCGGTCGGCTTGCGCCCCAAAATTACCTCGTCTCCTGGCTTTACGTGACGCAGGCGCGAAGTAAGGGGGCCGTCTTCGACCTTGATTGAAAAAAACTCCAGGCTATCGTCCCAAGACGGACTGGCGATTGAATAAGCCCGCAAAAGTGGCCGCCCCTCTACGAGCAAGCCAAGCATGACGAATTCGCCCGAGCGGAACCGGAAGGAGGAAGGTCTCGTAACCCGCAGCGAAAACAGTTCCTCGGTCCAATGGTGAACACTCTCGACATGCTGCAGTGTAACCGACTTTGGCAGAACAAGATTCTCAACGCCCATCTTTCTCGTGCTCCAAAAAGACGATGTTTAGATAGCAAAGACGCCATTTTTTGCAGTCTTTAATTAGCAAAAAATGATCAATGTCAGATTTCATCCGCGTTCTAATTGATGGAGGATAATATTGCAAATATTTATCCTTTTAGCTCCTTTAAGGTGTTTCATGGTTTTTAGAAAAAAATTTCAAATTGTGCAATGATATGGGCGCTGGATTCTGTCGATGAGCGCGCCGAAAACACAATAAGTAAAAGACTTCACAATACGCTAGCTACTATCGTCTTAGGCAATATATTAGAACTGCCTCTAAGCTTGATTGTCACCTTCAAGGCTGCTTAAATTCCTTTTTGCGGGTGATAATCACTCGCATATTAGCTGGGAGGAAAAGATGAAAAAAGATGATGATGAAGTAAGTCTGACGCTTGATGACGAGCAAATTGTCACCCGTCGTAAAGCTCTCGGACTTGCTGCGGTGGCCCTCGGAGCGAGCGCCTTGGCCTCGAGTCCGGCTTGGGCAGATGACGATTCCTCGGCAAGCGATGACGCCACTGAAGAGAGCGATGACAGCAGCGAAAGCAGCGATGATAGCTCTGAGAGCAGCGACGACAGCAGTGAAGAATCGGGTGACGGAGACGGTTGATGTCGCAGGGGGCGACTGCTGCTGTCGCCCCCTTTCAGGGCGCTGACATGAAAAACGGCTTAGAAGACAGGGCGCTTGCTAGATTGATAGCGCCAAACCGGGTTTCAGACTTCGCCAATGAGTATTGGGAGAAGAATCCACTCATCGTACAGCGCGGTGATCGGGACTATTTCGCTGACGTCTTAAGCCTTGAAGACATCGACAAGGTCCTTTCTGAACTGACCTTTCGACGGGAAGACATGCGCGTTGTCGACAGTCTGGAGTCCGTGACCCAGGGCGATTTTATGTCGGGACGAGAGGTGGATGTTGCCAAGGTGTTCAGTTTGTTCGGCGCTGGTGCCAGCATTGTTTTTGAACGACTGGATGGCAAGTGGCCGCCGCTCCGCCATCTTTGCCGCGCTGTGGAACAGGAAATACGCCAGCCCGCTCAGGCCAATGTTTATTTGACACCCGGAAGCTCCCATGGGCGACAAAGTGAAAAAGCTCAGGGGCTAAAACGCCATTACGACACCCATGATGTTTTTGTCTTGCAGGTGGCGGGCAGTAAAACCTGGCGTTTATTTGAAACAGCACGCCAGCTCCCCCTGAAGGATGAAAAACCCAATCCCCCGGATTACGCGGAAATGGAGCCTGTCAATACCTTCGATCTAGAGGCCGGCGATACCCTTTATATTCCGCGAGGATTTGTTCATGAAGCCGAAGCGACGGAGGAGACGTCCTTGCATGTGACCCTCGGGCTCATTTCCTATACCTGGAAAGATCTACTGATTGAGGCGGTTGACGATCTCATCCGGCAGGATCCCTTGCTACGCAAGTCTTTGCCGTTCGGTATCGGTCGCGACGATAAAACGCGGAGCGAAGTGCTCGATAGCGTGGTCGATTGTTTACGCGATTCTGGTGCCATGGGGCGGGCATGGAGCAATATCGAGAACCACTTTGTGCAAAGTCGCCGTCCAATTCTGGAGGGACAGCTAACTCAACTTGCAGCCCTAGAGTCTATTGATGCAAAGACCATTGTCGGGCCTCGCGCGACTGCGATGTACGAAATTGAAAAAAGAGAAGAGAATGTGGTCTTGCTATTCCATGGGGCTGAGGTGGCCTTTCCTGCCTTCGTCGAAGAGGCCTTGCGTTATGTATCTGAGACACCAAGTTTTCGGGTCACAGACATTCCGGGTCAGCTTGATGAGAATGGCCGTTTAGTGCTGGTCAGGCGTTTAACGAGGGAAGGATTCTTGACTGTTAGGAATTCATCGAACGGCGCTTGAGGACAATGGTTTTATGCTGTCGAAGCGCTGTTTGATCTTTGGTATCGCTCAAGAATCGAGAGCCTTTTTTACGTAGAATAGTGCGGCCCTTGTTTGAAACGGACAAGGGTTCATGGCAGCAATCCATGCGGCCCATCCGACAGCCATGCTGAGCGCTTTCACGGTATCTCCGGGCGAGCACTTCCGGGGTCCGGGCTGAGCACGATCGCTTAGGACCATCTAATCTTCCTGTTTTGCAATTGACTGATGCAAGTACAGAAGAGAGGCTCCTGTGAAGAAATATAGGATCGCGCCCAGTAAAGGCCTGGAAATGGAGCAATTCCGCTTTTTTTACATTGTTATCTTCGCCGTTTTTATCATTTCGGGACGAAAGTTTCTGGATGCATGGCGAGAAGAATTACCAGGCGCTCTGAAACGCCGCCTGGTTTTTGGTACTTTGTGCTTTGCTTGTTTTTTGGTGGTCGCCTTTTTTGAAATTCAATTTTAGAGGCGACTCAACCCGTCCGGCTTTGGTCGTGCCGACCACAGTCTAATTCCCTGTCCTCTTGCAAATCCCGCCCACAGAGATCACAGCGGTCGATGCCTGGCAGGGCGCTCAAACCGCCGCAGCTTCCGGTGATCCGCCGGCCGGTCAGCATCACCCCTATAGCCATGCCGGCAACCGCCAACAGCAGTACAAAAAAGGTAATAAGGATCGTTTCCCAAAGCATTTTCATCTAACCCGATTAGGCACTAGCCACCAAAGTCGTCCAACATAATATCTTCTCGCTCCACACCCAGATCAAGAAGCATGTTGATAACCGAGGAGTTCATAATGGGCGGGCCGCACATATAGAATTCACAGTCTTCCGGTGCGGGGTGATTTTTTAGGTAGTTTTCGAACAATACATTGTGAATGAAGCCTGTATGGCCGTCCCAATCATCGCCAGGCTGCGGATCAGATAAGGCCACATGCCAGCTGAAGTTCTCGTTCTCTTTTTGGAGTTCCTCAAAGTCTTCCACGAAGAACATCTCACGCCTGCTGCGGGCACCATACCAAAAGGTGATCTTGCGACTGGAGGAGAGGCGCTTAAGCTGATCAAAGATGTGGGAACGCATGGGGGCCATGCCGGCACCGCCTCCGACAAACACCATCTCCTTTTGAGTATCCCGCGCGAAAAACTCTCCAAAGGGCCCGGAAATGGTGACTTCGTCGCCAGGCTTTAGATTAAAAACATAAGACGACATGATGCCGGGCGGGACCTTGCTTGGGTCCGCATGAGGTGGGGGCGTGGCAATCCGAATATTGAGCATAATCACGCCCTTTTCGTCCGGATAATTGGCCATTGAATAAGCGCGAGTCACATGTTCCGTATTGTTCACATGTAAATCCCACAAATTGAACTTGTCCCAGTCCTCCCGATATTCTTCGGCGATATCGAATTCCTTAAAGCCCAGCTGATAAGGCGGGCACTCGATCTGAATGTAGCCGCCGGCGCGGAAGTTCACGTCCTCCCCCTCGGGCAATTCGAGAACCGGGCACTTGATAAAGGTCGCTACATTGTCGTTCGAACGCACCTTGCAACGCCATTTTTTGACCCCGAAGACCTCGTCTGGAATCCGAATTTTCATATTCTGCTTCACAGCCACCTGGCAGGACAAGCGATCGCCTTCGCGCGCTTCCCGTTTGGTGATGTGAGACAATTCGGTCGGCAGGATAGTGCCGCCACCGTCAAAAACCTTGACCCGGCACTGGGCGCAGGTGCCGCCACCGCCGCAAGCGGAGGCCACAAAGAGGTTTTCCCCGGCCAAGGCGCTTAATAGTTTACCGCCTGCCGGTGCTTTGATCGTACGCTCGTCGTTGATCAAGATGTCGACCGCCCCACTGGCCACCAGCTTTGAGCGGGCAAAGAGGATAAGGCCCACCAAGGCTAATATGATGGCCGTGAAAAGCACGACACCGAAGAAAAAAGTTACCATGGCCGGACCATTCTCATAATTGGACCCCGGAGAAAGACATAAAGGCTAGGGACATGAGGCCCGCCGTCATAAAGGCAATTCCCAATCCCTGAAGACCCGCAGGGATGTCGCTGTACTTAAGCTTTTCACGCAGACCGGCCAGGGCCACAATGGCCAGGGCCCAGCCGATCCCCGATCCCAGGCCATAGACCACACTCTCGCCGAAATCATAGTCCCGCTCGACCATGAAGAGGGAGCCGCCCAGGATGGCGCAGTTCACCGTGATCAGGGGCAAGAAGATGCCAAGCGCGTGATAAAGGGCGGGGAAAAACTTATCGAGTAGCATTTCCAAGATCTGCACCATGGCGGCGATCACCCCGATGTAGCAGATCAGGCCTAGGAAACTAAGGTCCGTATCACTGACCCCCAACCACCCAAGTGCGCCGGGTTTTAGGAAAAGATTCAGGATTAGGTTGTTGGCCGGCACGGTGATGGTCTGGACAATGACCACCGCTATGCCCAAACCGAAAGCGGTCTCAACTTTCTTGGAGACGGCCAGAAAGGTGCACATGCCCAAGAAGAACGACAGAGCCAAATTTTCGACAAAGACGACTTTAACGAAAAGGCTCAGGTAAGCTTCCATCAGCCGTGCTCCTTCACCTGCGCATCCATGATGCGGAAGGAGACCTTCTCACGCTGTTGGGATTTGACCGTCCGCAAGACCCAAATGAAGCAACCGATGATAAAAAAGGCGCTGGGCGGCAGAAGCAACAGACCATTCGGTTGATACCAGCCCCCATTTGCGACGGTCGGGAAAATTTCGATGCCCATCAGGGTGCCGGCGCCGAAGAGCTCACGGATGACGGCCACACCGATTAGAATGGCGCTATAGCCCAAGCCGTTCCCGATACCGTCGAGGAAACTCATCAAAGGTGGGTTTTGCATGGCATAGGCCTCGGCTCGGCCCATGACGATGCAGTTGGTGATGATGAGGCCGACAAACACCGACAGTGTTTTGGAGACCTCGTAGGCAAAAGCCTTAAGGAGCTGGTCTACGACGATTACCAAGGAGGCGATGATCACCATCTGAACGATAATACGAATACTGCCGGGGATCTGATGTCGGATAAGGCTGATCGAAAGATTGGAAAAGGCGACCACGCTGGTCAGTGCCAAGCACATGATCAGCGATACCTTAAGGGACGAGGTGACCGCCAAAGCGGAGCAGATCCCCAAGGTCTGAAGAATGATCGGATTGTTTTCGACCAAGGGGTCGGTGACCAGCTTTCGGGTGTTAGCCATTGTCCGCCAACCTTTGCTGTAAATTCATCAAAAAGGGACCGAATCCATTTTCACCGGCCCAATAACGCACCAAATTCCCCACACCACGGGAGGTGAGCGTGGCCCCAGCGAGGCCGTCCACTTCATAATCCGCATCCGGTCCAGACGTGGCCGCGCCCTTGACCACGTCAATTTTTACGTTGCCGTCGTCGTCGAAAATCAATTTTTCTGGCCACTGTCCCCGCCAACTGGGGTTGTCCACCTCGCCGCCCAAGCCCGGGGTTTCGGCATGCTCGTAGAACTGAAGGCCCACGATTTGGCGCCCATCCGGCTTTACGGCCAGATAGCCATAGAGAGTGGACCATAGCCCATAGCCATGCACGGGAAGGATAACGGTGGTCGCCTTTCCATCCTCGCCCTTGACCAGATAGACGGTCGCATAGTGTGCCTGCCGCTTTATGCTGGCCAGATCCTCCGATATGGGCAAAGCCTCGCTTTGAGCCGGGTCTCGTGCTGCTGCCCGCTGATCGTATGTCGCGGGGTCCACTGCATCGCTAAAGTCGCCGGTACGCAGGTCGACAACGCGAGGCTCGATCTGCTTGAAAAGCTCGTCAATGGATGCGCCGGGCCGCATCAGGCCCGCCACTTGCAAAATGTTCCGCTTGATTTCTAGCTGCTTGTTGACTTCCTGCAAGGGGCGTAGGCCAATCGCGGCGGCCGACACAATCACGGAACAAACCAGGCAAAGGACGACCGCGACGATGATGATCTTGCGCGGGCTGTCGTTGGGCATGGCCAAGATGGCCTTTACCGGTGCCATTAGTTTACCCAGACCGGATGGCTGATCAGGCATTGCGCTTGTGCCTCCGTCTCACATTGGCTTTGACCACCAGGTAATCGATTACCGGCGCAAAAACATTGCCGAACAGGATGGCCAGCATCATACCCTCGGGAAAAGCCGGATTGACCACGCGAATGATCACGCACATGGCACCAATCAAGGCGGCGTACCACCAGCGTCCCATGTTGGTGGTCGCTGCCGAGACCGGCTCGGTTACCATATAGACCAAGCCAAAGGCATAGCCGCCCAATACAAGATGCCAATACCAAGGCATGGCGAACATGGGATTGGTATCGCTGCCAATCAGATTGAACAGGCTGCTCATGACCACGGTCCCGATCACGCAACCAGCCATAAGTCGCCAGTTTGCGATACGCGTATAGAGCAAAAAGATCCCGCCGATAAGGCAAGCCAGCGCCGATGTTTCCCCCAAGGATCCCTGCATCAGACCAACAAAGGCCTCCCACCAGCTCAAGCCCTGCAGGATGAGCTCTTGGTGCCCTTCTGCCGCGGAAATGCCCAACGCGGTCGCGCCCGTGTAACCGTCCACCGGCACCCAGACCGCATCGCCGGACATTTGTGCGGGATAGGCAAAATAGAGGAAGGCACGCCCCGTCAAAGCCGGATTGAGAATATTTTTGCCGGTACCGCCAAAAATTTCCTTGCCGATAATCACGCCGAATATGATTCCCAAGGACACTTGCCATAGGGGCGTAGAGGCCGGCACGATCAGCGTGTAGAGCATGGAGGTGACAAAAAATCCCTCGTTCACCTCGTGCCCCCGGATCACCGCGAAGGCAACCTCGCAGAGTCCCCCTGACGCCAAGGTAACGATGTAGATGGGCAGAAAATAAAGTAGACCCAAAGCAAAACAGGCAAAGGGATTCGCCGGGTTATGGCCTATCCCCAACAGACCGATAATCCAGCCCCGCCAGCCGCCGATGCTCTCCATCCCCAGCTCGGCAAGGGCCATATTGGCTTGATAGCCCGTATTCCAAACGCCCCAGAGGATGCAGGGGATGGTCGCCAGCACCACATAGGTCATGGTCCTCTTAAGGTCCAGGTTGACCCGCGCATGGGGCGCATATTGTGTGACCGTCTTGGGGGTATAGAGAAGAGTGTCGATCATTTCGTAGACTGCGTAGTACTTCTCGTAACGCCCGCCCTTGAGGAACTGCGGTTCGATCGAATCTAGCAATTGCCGCAGTTTCATGCCTAACCTTCCGCCTCAATCTTTTCCAAATTGGCGCGCAAAGCCATGCCATATTCGTATTTGCTCATGCAGACGTAGGAACAAAGCGCCAAGTCCTCTTCGTCCAACTCAAGGCATCCAAGCGCCTGGGCTTCTTCCGTATCCGAGATCAAAAGAGATCGCAAAAGCTGCGTTGGTAAGATGTCGAGCGGCATGACGTCTTCGTAAAGACCCACCGCAATCATTGCCCTCGGGCTGCCGTTCAATGAGGTTGTGAAGGGAAACTTCAGGCTTTTTCGAAAAAAGCTGGAGAGATGCACATTAGCGTTGGAAAACTTGCGCATGCTGGGTATTAGCCAGCCGAAAAGTTCCCGCCGACGGCCCTCTTGTAGAAGGCTGATTTGCTGATGAAAGCGGCCCATATAGGCAAAGGGTCCCGTTGCTTCGCGGCCGGTCAGCACGTTTCCTGAGATGAGCCGAACCTCTCCTTCCTCGATTTCGCCATCGACCAAGCTGTTCACATCAGCGCCCAATCGGCTGCGAATGAGGCGCGGCCGTTTGGCGGCGGGCCCGGATAGGGCAAACACGCGCTCGACCGATAGCTCGCCGGTCCGAAAGAGCTTGCCGATGGCAATGACATCTTGATAGTTGACATGCCAGACGGTTTTTTCCGCGTGAACAGGCTCTAGGAAATGGATGTGGGTGCCCGGCAGTCCCGCGGGGTGAGGGCCGTCGAAGCTCGCCGCTACGATGTTTGGCCCCGTCGCGGACGGAATGGCAGCACCGGATCTCGCGCACACATACACCTTACCCTCGGTCAGGCTGCTTAGGCGCTCAACGCCGCTGACAAAGTCTTCCCCAGTTTCTGCCAGGACAACCGCGGCATCAGGGGCTAGCGGGCCGGTATCCATGGCGGTGACAAAAATCGCCGCCGGGGTTGATGCCGGATCAGGAACCTTTGAGTAGGGACGGGTGCGCAAGCTAGTCCAAAGCCCAGAGGTGAGGAGGGCCTCTTGGACCTGCTCCCGACCAAGGTCTTGGCCGGCCTCGGCCTGGGGAAAGGCCACCGCCTCGTCGTCGCCGTCCAGGTCGACCACGACCGATTGTAAGACACGTCGTGCGCCCCGGTTGATGGCGCGTACGACCCCGCTTGCCGGCGATGTGTATAAGACACTCGGGTAACGGCGATCCGCAAATAGGGCTTGACCTCGCTGCACCCGGTCTCCCTCGGCCACCAATAGTTTTGCTTTGAGATCAACAAAATCGGCCCCGATGACGGCGCAACTGGTCACCGCTGGGCCATTTTCGATTTCTTGGACCGGATCTCCCGTGATGGGTAAATCCAAGCCTCTTTTCATTTTGAAATCAAAAGGCCCTTGAGCCCTATTTGCCGACAAGCTCATGCAAGTCGGCTCCCAACCTGGCGTTTAACGTCCTCCCCCATAGTCCCCATACTCGCTTGATTGTACGTCTATTTTGCCACCCAAAGCCCGTGCTCTTGCAAGGGCTGTTTTATTCCATTTTTTTGCTTATCCCACAATAGCTTGTCTCATTTTTAGGTTTTCATACTCGATTTCCATCATGCGGTGCCGCACGACATCGCGGATGGAGACAAGTCCAATCAATTTGCCGCCGTCAGTCACGGGCATGTGCCGAAAACCGCCGTCGGACATTCTTTTCATGACAGATTCGATCTTGTCTTCCGGGTGACAGACCTTGGGGTCCGCGGTCATTATGGCTTCTGAAAGCAAGTCAAACATCGCTGCCCCGTGCTTTTCAGCGCAGTGAACGATATCGCGCTCCGTCACAATCCCGATCGGCTCGTTGCTGTTGTCGATCACGACAAGAGCACCGATGCGCAAGCGCGACAATTCGGCAACCACTTCCTTAACCGGACTGTGCGGCGTCACGCTGTGCACTACCCCTTTTCGGTCAGACAGCATGGATTCAACGGTCAGCCCCGGCTGACCCAGCCCCATACTGGATTCCGCGCTTTGAGAATGAGTGTGGCGAGATTTTTCATCTATTTCCAATGGACCCTGATAGGAAATCGGCGACATGATTTTTCTCCTCTTGCGCCAGCCCTGCGCTTCGTGATGACCTGCCGCGTTGCAGGATGCCAGCCATAGACCATTAAAAACCAGCTTCTCCTAGATCGCAACCATCACCGAGATTGCCCAAAAGGTCTTCACAGATTACACTTGCTTCGAATCAGGTTTTTTGGACTTCTGCCGGACTTTGCCTCGGCGGTGCCTAGACTTTGATTTTGGGTATCAACGGAGTGGGGCATCAATGATGGTGCGGAGATATTCCCGGCGTAAAATTATCGGTCATGTGGGCGGCCTTGCATTGGCCACACCATTGCTGAGCCTTGCTGCTTGTGGAGACAAACCTTCCGATGATCTGGTGAGCCTGAGCGGGAGCACGATGGGCACCAGCTATACTGTCAAGGTTCTGAGTCGGGCGACGGATCAGGATTTGCACGCTGTCGGCAATGAGATCGATGGCGCTCTGACAGGTGTGGATCGGCGCATGTCCACCTACCGGTCTGATTCTGAATTATCTTTGTTCAATGTGGCTGGTAGGGATGTCGAAGTGCCGCTTTCGGGCGATACCTTGGCGGTTATCGAAGAGGCTGGTCGCCTAAACCTATTAACCGAGGGATCTTTCGATCCGACTATTGGCCCCATAGTGGATCTATGGGGTTTTGGTCCCGAGGAAAACCGTCAACAGGTGCCGCTGGCCCAAAAAATTTCCGATTTGCGCCCCAAGGTAGGGTTCGACAAGATTGCGATCAACAGCGCGGCTCCCTCGCTTTCCAAAAAATCGGAAGGTGTGCGTCTGGATCTTTCCGGTATCGCCAAGGGCTATGGTGTTGATTTAGTTGCCTCGGTGTTGGACGCGCGGGGCATAGACCAATACTTGATCGAGGTGGGCGGAGAGTTGCGCAGCCGCGGCCTTGGCCCGGGAGATCGACCCTGGCGAGTGGGGATCGAAAAGCCAATTGCCGGTGCTCAGGACCTCCAACAGATTGTTGAGCTCGAAAATGCCGCTATGGCCACTTCGGGCAACTATCGCCTCTTCTTTGAGCAGCAGGGACAGAACTATTCCCACATAATCGACCCTGGGAGTGGTCGTCCGGTGGAGCATTCTTTGGCCTCAGTGACGGTCGTCGCTGAAACAACCATGCAAGCCGATGCGCTTTCCACGGCGCTGTTGGTGATGGGGCCGAAAAAAGCGATGAAACTGGCTGCCAATCACAATATCGCGGCCTTTTTTATCACCGGATCGCAAGGCTCTTTTGCAGAATCGCCGTCTCCCGCGTTCGAAGCCCGATATTTGGCATAGTGTTAAGAACTGATTTTTAGCACCTGCAGTGGCGGTAGGGAAATGCCGTCTAGCACTTCCCAGTCGTCGAAAAATCAAAACTAAAAAATGCAACGAATGATCCGCCGTGCGAAGTGCATCGGGGGCGAATTTAACTGTCGGCATAGGTCTTCAGTCCAGTGTGAATCAGCCCTCAAATGGATTGAAATGTCACCCTAACGCGGTCTGTTCGGATCATTCGGCCAGGGTGGCAGATCCGCCTCAGGTTCTGTGCCGTATTAATTGGACAATGTTCATATTTGAGGAGAGTTGTCATGTTACGCGCAGCCATCGTTGGTTTGGGGAGCTGGGGCCAGGTCCTGGTTGATTCAGTTCAAGCAGATGGCGTCCCAAAGGGTGATCTCATTCGATTTACCCGGGCAATCACGCGTACACCGGCCAATGCGCAGGCGTTCGCCGATCGTCAGGGCCTTGCCATATCGAAACATCTAGAATATGCCCTCGGTCCCGACATCGATGCAGTGGTCATCGCCTCAATCAACAGCGTTCATGTGGAACAGATTGTCGCTGCCGCAACAGCAGGCAAACCTGTATTTGTCGAGAAGCCGCTCGCCTTTTCTGTGAGTGAAGCAACCGCTGCCGCCGCTGCTTGCGCTGAGGCGGGGGTGCCATTGGCGCTTGGCCACAACCGACGCTTCCTCGCGGCGACCATGGCCATGAAGCAGCTGGTTGCGGAAGAGGCAATTGGTAAGATCGTACATGTAGAGGGCAACTACTCCAGCGACTATGGATTTGAATGTGAACCCGGCGAGTACTGGGTTTTACGCGATCAACATCCCATTGGCGGCATGTCGACCATGGGCGTACACATTCTGGACATGATGATTAACTTGGTTGGCCAAGTGAGTGCCGTGCGCGCGGTAAGTCGACGTCAGCTTCTCACGACAGAAGCCGATGACACCACAACACTATTACTTGATTTCGGAAATGGCGCATCAGGGGCTTTATCAACCCTTACGATAACGCCACGCCATTGGCGCGTCACCCTATTTGGAACCCGGGGCCAAATAGAGATGAATGGTTACAAGGAGGTGACGATTAACCGCGGCGAAGGCGAGCGTGAGGTGTTGTCTTTCCCAGTTGAAGACATGGAACGTGCGGAGTTGGAGGCTTTCGCCCGCGCCGCCACAAATAGGGAGGCCTTCCCGCTACCGATCGAACAGGCCGTTCATAACGCTGCCGTGCTTGAGGCCGTGATCAAGTCCGCGGCCGGACAGGGAGCCGTCCAGCAGGTCAGCAATGAAGGTTCTTTCAAGATGGATTGAGACCCTCGGTCACTTTCAGGAACGTAAGGACTGATGTTCGGCGCCTCGCTCCTGACGATAATCTTCTACTTGCCACAGGGACAAGGGAAAACCCATCTACATGATTGTGACGGGCTCTCCCCTAGGGGCGGCCCACCTCGGGGGATGAACTAAATCAAAGGAGGAGATTTCCCGTCCCGAAACGCTGGGGACCTGACTATGCTCCCTTCGACCTCTCAAGAACAAGTTCAGCTAACTTTAGACGTTGAATCTTGCCCGATGGTCCTTTGGGTAAATCGTCCAGAATGTGGATACGGTCTGGCGACTTAAATTTTCCAAGACGGGCCTGGCAATGAGCGCGTAGCTCTGCATCCGAAACGGAGCAATTATCCTTGAAGCGGATCCCGGCTTCGACGCGCTGGCCATAGGTGTTGCAATCAACGGCAAAGGCCGCTGCTTCCAACACGGCCTCGTGCTCGAGCAACGCCTCGTCCACCTCGCGCGGCGCAATGTTCTCGCCACCCTTGATGATTAGCTCTTTGATGCGACCTGTGACAAAAACAAAACCCTCATCATCCATGTGACCCAGATCGCCCGTTCGCAACCATCCGTCGCGGGTGATGGTTCTTTCCGTTTCCTCAGGCTGGTCGAGATAGCCTTGCATGACGTTGTCGCCGCGAACGAGAATTTCGCCCGTTACACCAGGCGGGACCGGCGTTTGGCTGTCGTCAGCGATAACAATCTCGTTGCCGATGGCAATGCCCGGCGAACCGATCTTGCGCGCGGCCGGTGGCATGGGATTGGAGAGGATCTGCGCGCCGGTTTCCGTTAGCCCCATGGTTTCGATGATTGGAATGCCGAAGCGATCTTCGAACTGGCGATGAACGGTCGGCGATAAGGGCGCTGACGCGGAACGGGCGAAGCGCAATCGGCTGTTGCCCCCCGCGGCGCCAATTTCATCGTTCAACAGATAGGCGAATAGCGTGGGGACGGCGCTAAACCAGCTGACCTGATGGGCCGTGACCTGAGACCAAAAGGCGCGGACAGAGAAACGATAGGGCATCACCAAGCCGGAACAGGATACAATGGATCCCATAACCGAAACGCAAAGCCCATTGATGTGGTAGATGGGCAGCACGCACAAGGTGGTGTCATCTGCGGTAATGCCGTGGCCAGTGACAACGTTTCGACCAGCTGCCAATAGGTTCCTATGGCTCAGAACGGCGCCTTTTGGATTTCCCGTTGTGCCGGAGGTGTACATGAGCAAGGCGGGCGAATCGGGATTTGGATCCGATGCCGGCCGGTCTATGACCTGATCATTGCCTGACCAGACCGGCCCCGCCTCGGTGTCCAGGCGGATGAGGGCAATTTCTCGATCAACCGCCTTGAGCGCTTCTTCAACAAGTGCCCTCTGTTCGTCGCTGACCAGTATTACCCGAACCCCGGAGTGGCCAATGACATAGGACAACACCTTTGCTCCGGCGACCAAATTAAGCGGCGTCACCATATGACCGCCATAGGTTATGCCGGCGAAGGCCAAGCAAGAGCCGAGGCAGTTCTGGGATGCTATGGCAACAGGCGCGCCGGGGTTCAGATTCAAGTCAGCGAGCTGACCGGCAATCTCTCGCGCCTTGGTCGCGGCGTCACCCCAGGAAACGGTGAGGCCCGTTTCCGGCGACGTCAACCAAGTCCGCTTCGGATTTTCTGAGGCGTTGGTTTCAAGTTGAGTCGCGATCGTCAAATTCAACGACCGAACCTTTCCCAATAGTCGGTGAAAATGTCGTCGAGGGTGGGGCGTCGATCAGGGATCACACGCACAATGTTGACGTTGTTAACAAAATGGCGCCAATTCAGGTTATCGTCGATCGAATTGCCCCCCCAACTGCCGCATCCCATGGTCAAGGAGAAAGGCAGACCATTGTTGAAAAAGCCGCCGTTGGCGAAGCAGTGTGCCTGGTTGACGATGATCCGACAGGTCCTGGCCTCCATGGCGATCCGGTGGGCGCGAGAATCGTCTGTTGAATGCAGTCCGATCGAATGGCCCGCACCCTGAACGTTTTGGATCGCGATCGCTTTCTTAAGAGCATCGTCGAAATCCGTGCTGCGGTGAAGGGACAGAAAACGGGCCATCTTTTCGCCGGTCATGGGGTATTCGGGGCCGATTTTCGTTTGCGGCGCAACCAAAAACCTTGTGCCTTCTGGGGCAATGCCCGTCAGATCCATCGCGCCCAGAAGTTTGTCTATGTCTTGTGCCAGCAAAGTTGGCGCTAGTTTTCCGTCTCGCCAGTGCAGCTTTTCGAGCCGGTTAACTTGCTCATCACTCAACAAGTACCCGCCCTCTTCGGCCAGGGCCTCAACAACCGCATCATAGACGGCGTCGACAGCTATTACCGCGTTCTCCGATGAGCAAGAAGTCGCATTGTCGAATATCTTCGACGCCCCGATCATGGTCGCCGCCGCACCGATATCTGCCGTCTCATCGATGATCGACACGACGTTGCCAGCCCCGACGCCGATGGCCGGCGTACCCGAAGCATAGCCTGCACGGACATTGTTTTGTGAACCGGTAACGACGACCAGGTCTACCAGTTTCATCATCCTTTCCGTCTTTGCGCGGGACGGCGGGACGGGCAGCATCTGAACCAGCTTGTCTGGCAGGCCAACCTTCGAGAGTGCTGCGTGAATATGATCCAGCAAGATTATGAGGGGTTTCACCCCCTTCGGCGACGGCGCGAGGATAATGGCATTTCCGGTTTTTAAGGCATTAATCGTGTTGTTGACCGGGGTTGCTAAAGGATTGGTCGACGGCACCACCGCACCAATTACGCCCTTGGGCCGGAGGTAACGGGAAAGACCTGTATCGGGGTCGTCCCCGACATGCCCGAAGGCAGTCACTCCCTTTATATCCCGCATCAGTCCCAGCGTCTTATTATGATTTTTGCGAATTTTATCTTCAACCTGGCCTAGGCCCGTCTCCGTAACGGCCAACTCCGCGAGCAGTCGGTTGCGGTCAGGCTCCATCAGCGCCCAGGCCACGGCCTGGCAAGCGGTGTCGAATAGGGCCTGTGATCCTTCCGCTTCGTAGCGTTCCTGAGCCGCCCGCGCCGCGGCGACTAACTCATCGACAACAGCTATGTCGTTTCCATCGATCATTTTTGTCCCGCCGAACTGCCGGTCCAATTGGCTGACGATAGGCTTCGCGATGGCTTTAGGGCCTTGTAGACGCCGGAAAGCAAGGTCAAGATCCCCAGGAGGATCAAGATCGAGCAAATCGGCCTGGAAAAGTACTCCAACAGATCATAGTGGACCATTTGCATCCCTTGGGCAAAATTCTGTTCGCCGATCTTGCCGAGAATGATGCCGAGCACAAGTCCTGGGATCGAGTATCCGGAGCGGCGTAACAAAAAGCCGATGATGCCCGCGGCAAACATGACCACCACATCCAATACCAGGCCCCGTCCAATGTAGGACCCGATGGCGGCTAGCAACAAAATCATGGGGGCCAGGAACGGAAAAGGGATCTTCAGCAAGTAAAGAATGGTCTTGGTTTCCAGCAGTCCGATCACGAGAATCGACAGGTTCGCATAGAACATCGCCGCAAAGACGACCCAAATCAGATCCGGTGAGTTATAAAACACCAGAGGACCCGGCTCCAAATCATGCATTTGGAAAACCGCAACCATCATCGCCGTCAAGGCGCCACCCGGTAGGCCGAGGGCAAGCAGTGGGATGATGGCTGCTCCCGTGGCTGCGTTGTTGGCGGTCTCGGACGAGATGACCCCTTCCAGCTTGCCTTTGCCAAACTCCTTCCGGTTGCGAGACCAACGCACCGCCTCGCCATAGCCCATAAAGGCGGCAAGGGTGGCCCCAATCCCGGGTAAGATCCCACAAAAAAAGCCTACGAGAATGGAGCGAACCACGGCGATCTTATGGGCCCACAATTCGAAAATGGTCGGGAAGGACATACCCAGTTTCGGCGATTTGAACTGACCGCTAGTTCTCTTATCCGCCTGGACGAAGATTTCAGAGACGGCAAAAAAACCCAGGATCGCTGGCACAAATGCAATACCCGCCGCTAGATCTGAAAAGCCAAAATTGTAGCGGTTTATGCCGCCGACGGGATCTTGACCGATGGTGGCAATCATCAGACCCAAGAGAACCGAAATCCACCCCTTCCAAACCGTGCGGGCTCCGACAGACGAAGCAACTGCTAGGCCGAAAAATACAAGTGCGAAAATTTCAGGTGGGCCAATGTTGCGAATCGCCCATTGCGCGAGAGGTTCGGTCGCCGCCATCATTACCAGCGCCGAGGCGACGCCGCCGATAGCGGAACAGAGAACAGCCGCGCCGACCGCCTTTCCCGATTTGCCCTGCTGGGTCATCGGATAACCATCGAAAGCCGTTGGTGCGTTTTCGGGCGCGCCTGGAATATTGAATAGAATCGCCGTAATGGCCCCGCCGTAGGTGCCTGTGCAATAGATTACCGCGAACAGCATCACACCTTGCGCCGGCTCCAAGTTGGCGGTGAAGGGCAACAAGATGGCGGCCAATGTCAGCATGCTGACCCCGGGAATGGCCCCAAACAGCATGCCACCAAGTACGCCGAAAACGAAGATCCCAATCGTAAAAGGATCGCCAAAAAGTGCCTGACTGCCCGCCAGAAAATTCTCTAGCATCGGAGTTGCCTACCACATCTGCTGCAGTTTCGAGTTCAGCGTCAAGATGAAGGCGCTGTAGTCGTAAAAGGGCGATACATTGCCCTGGGGCAGGGGCGCATTCAGCAATACGACAAACAAGCCCAGCAGGAGCAGGTAAATGAAGCCAGTGATGACTAATATGTATTTTATTCTTCTTTCACCGAAAAGAAGGATAATTGCCGCAATAAAAAAAGGGGACGCAAAATAAAAACCTACCGGCTTTAAAAGTAGTGCAAAGGCAAATGGTGTCGCGAGGACACCCCCCATCCGCAAAAGCTGACGTGGGCTCCTGACCGTTGTAGCTGGCACGTCGTCGGCAATCCCGACGCGGCCTTTTTGTGCGGCGGACCCATGGCGCCACGTATACGCTAAGTTTCCGATTGCCGCCAAAAGAAGCAAAAATAAAACAACGCGCGGCCACCCCGTCGCACCGAATTTGTAAATCTCGATCGGTCGGTCGAAGCCAAAAGAGAAGGCGTAAAATATGGCCACGATCGCAAACCATAGAGCCGCCTCAACCACTTGGGATCTTGTTAGTTTTCCCACGGCATTTTCCAAGTTTAGGTCAATTCCCGATAGGTCTTGGCCAATTTTTAATTGGGATCCTATCCCGCGGCATACGCCATCCGGCCAAGGAACGGCCGGATGGCGACGTCGCAATTTTATGCAAAATCAAGGGACGCTTACTTAACGTCCAAACCCATTGATTTGTAGACTTCTCGATACTGATCAACGCTTTGGTTGATCAGCTCGACCGCGCCATCTGTATCGCGGAAACTATCAATGACATTCATGTACTTCGACTCGTTGAAGTCTTGATAGCTGTCCTCGCAATAGGCGCGTTGGAAGGCCCACTTCAGCCAATCTACGCGGTCCGCAGGCGCATCCTTATGCACGTAAAACCCACGGAAGCGAAGCAGAGGCTCAAAATCCATCCCCATCTCCTTGTGGGTCGGCACATCAGCAAAAACAGGCGGGCGTTCGTTGAAGATTGTCAAGATCGGCTTGAAATCTCCGGAGTCGAGAAAGTTTCGCACATCACCGGGTTGTTCGAACAAGGCATCAACCTGTCCACCCAGCAAGGCACCATAGCGCGGTGCACCCTTATCAAAGGATATTTGCTGGATCTCCATGCCGGTGGCGTCGGTGATGAACTTCATCGTTACCCGCTCCATCGAGCCTTCTTTGGAGACATTGGCGATGGTTGCTTTGCCATCTTGTGCCTTAACCCATTCGACAAACGAGGGCCAGTCGGTATAGCGATCTTCATTCGAGCGAATGTAAATTTGTGAGAAGGTTACTTGGGAGATCACAAGCGGAATAAGATCGACGGCCGGATTTGGACGAGACGAGTCCAACGCGTGGGCGGAGGATGCATCATCAATATGTTCCATCACATTGTAGCCATCAGCTGGGGATGCCATGTAGGCGGTCATGCCAACAGTACCCGATCCACCGGGCTTGTGGTCTCTGTTAATGGCAACATCCGTAAGCCCGGTGACCGCTTCGGCCATGGCTGCGGCCACCTGACCGGAACCACCTGCCGGCCCATAGGGAACCACCATTGTTAAAGCACGAGACGGGAATCCGTCCGGCTTTTCCATCGATGCCTCTTCGATCTTGCACTCAAAGGCATTGGCGGTACCACTTACAAGGACAAACATTGCGAGCGCCCCTGTGAATCCAGCATATTTTTTCATTAGTTTCCTCCCTTTGATAAGTCGGCTGAGTTTTGTTCTTCGTTTGCGCCGGGTTGTCCCGAACTCGCCCAAGGGCACTTCACTGTAGGGGCTGATCTTTAATTGTCAAATCGGCTTCAGCTGACGCAACATGCCGCGTCCGGAGCCACCGGCCACGGCAGTTTTGTCGTAACAGACGGAAAGAATGCGGATGTTATCTGTCCCATGAAAATGGTGCCCAGGTTCCTGGAAAACACCATACACCTAATGCAAATTTTAATTGGATTCTGACCTCGTTCTCGCGCCGGGACGAGCTCGTACTATCATTGTCCCCGCTTTTGGAAGATTCGCTTTTAGGACAGATCCAAATAACTTAATCGATTCATCGAAGCGGGCGTTAAGTTACAGTTTCGATTTAAACAATACGCGGTGACTCGTTCGGAGATCCTGATGGTATATTCAAAGCAGAGGAGCTGGGACTTCGGTTCGTTAGTTGGCAAAAAATTTTTAAGCCAATGGACGGGTTCTATCTTTGTAAATTAAATCTATGATTTCCTCTACGGTTGGACATCGAGTATCAAGAGGCGCATTTTGGGTCTAGGGAGTTAGGCTGATGGCTTCGGGCCGGATCGCAGTGAGAGACTGGCTGTTATTAACTGTGATCGGCTTTACGGTTGGTCAAATCGCTTTAAATGAATCGGCGATCGGCTTGGCTTTGCCGTCGATGCGGCAAGAACTGGACATGTCCAAGTCTCAGTCCCATTGGGTGGTGAACGCTTATCTCCTGGTATTTGCTGCGGTAATCCCTGGAGCCGGAAAGCTGGGCGATTTGTTTGGTCTCAAATCGGTTTTTCTGGCCGGTGTTTTTTTGTTCACGCTGGGTTCAGCGGCCTGCGCGCTGGCAACAACCGATGAAATGATAATCGTGGCTCGTGCGATTCAAGGACTAGGCGCGGCCGCAATCTATCCGGCATCCTTGGCCATGAGTTCGTTGATCTTCCCGCCCGACCGAGAGGGTCAGGCCCTCGGTCTGTTTAGTGCCATCGCAGCAGGGTTTCTCGTGCTCGGCCCTCTCGTTGGCGGTCTCTTGACGGAAGGCTTGTCTTGGCGCTGGATCTTTTGGGTCAATCTGCCAGCCGTAATCGCCATACCATTTGTGCTTGGAGGTCGATTTGAAGATATCACTCCCACCCAAAGGCCCCAATTTGACTTAATAGGGCTTTTGCTAATCGTTATCAGTCTTGGGTCGCTTGTTGTCGGAACCATGGAGGGGACGGATTGGGGTTGGTTGTCGATTAAGACCGTGATTGCACTCTGCATGGGCCTGCTTGGCCTCGCTGCGTTTGCGGTCCTTGAATGGCGCATGGACCAACCGCTGATTAGAGTTCAACTTTTTACGCGCGGCGCGTTCTCATACGCAAATGCTGCAGTTTTCCTTGGTATGTCGCAACGCATGGTAGTGGCCGTATTTGGCGCGCTGTTCCTTCAGGATACCTTGCGCTACGATCCGATTGACGCTGGATTGGCTCTGTTGCCGGCAATGGTGCCGATTGCCCTGTTGGCCACCTATGCCGGGCGCCTCGCTGACATGGTGAATCCAGTCACAATTACTAAATTCGGTATGATTGCCACAGGCCTCTGTCTGGCCTGCACATCGATCGCCGCCGCATGGGAAAGCTATTGGGCGATGTTACCCGCACTTGTCCTGTGGGGAGCGGCCATGACACTGATCATGGTACCGCCGCGCAAAACCATCATGACCGTAGCCGGGCGCGCGCAACGAGGCGAGGCCAGCGCAATATCTCTAACAGCCCAGCTGCTAGGCGCCACGACAGGCATCGCCATCGCCAGCGCAGTTTTGAGCGCAACAAACAGTTACGCGGTCGTTTTCGCAGTCAGCGCGGCAATCACATTGGTGGTCTTTACCATAGGCCTGATGGTGCGAGGAGATTAAGTGCCGACCTTGGGTCGATGCCGGCTGACTTAACGGCGTAGCGGATCGTCTTTTTTGGGATGAGAGGCGCAAAGAGCCCGAGTTTCTGGCATAGATCGACTCATAGTCAATGGCGGAAGCCCAGGCAGATTTTCAGGCGCCCAATGATCTTCAATTAGATCGGGCAAAAAGGCGGATTTAGTGAGATCAGTAAAAAGGAGGGCGGCCGTTTGTACGGCCGCCCGAAAGGCAGAGACTTCTGATTAGCTTTCAAGCCACCAACGCTTGATGAAGTGGCCACCATCCATTTCCCAACCGCCACCGATGTTTGGACCGATGCCCACCTCTTTGGAGGTCGCTGCCACGTCCTTGCCAAAGGCCGGAATAATCGTCGCCCCGTCATCCGAAAGTAATTGTTGGACTTCGGTGTACATGCCCTTACGGGTCGCCGGATCCAATTCGCCTCGTGCCGCTTTGACAAGTTCGTCTACCCGGGGAATGTTGATCAGAGTGTCATTCCAAGGCGCATCGGAGAGGTAGCAGATGGACAAGATCATATCCTCCACCGGGCGGGCTCCCCAATAGCAGGAACAGAATGGTTTTTTGTTCCAGATATCGGTCCAGTATCCGTCCTTAGGCTCCCGCGTTACCGTGAGCTCGACACCAATTTTGGCGAAATGCTCTTGGAACAACACCGCGGCATCGACGGCGCCGCCATAGGCTGTGTCGGCAGTGTGCATCTCGATCTTGGCGTTTTCCATGCCGGCCGCTTTTAGGTAGGACTTGGCTTTGTCCAGGTCGTAATCAACGGTAATACTAGGCTCGTAATTGGTGAAAACCGGCCCCAAGGGCTGATCGTTCCCCTCAACCCCATATCCGTAAAGAATCTTGTCAACAAACTCCTTGCGGGGTATCGCGTGTTTGAGGGCCTTGCGAAAATCCAGGCTGTCAAAGGGCGGCACATTGATCCGCATGGGATGGGTGAAGGCTAGATTTGACTCCACGTCGATGATGTTCACATGAGGAACTTTTGCCAGCCGATTGATGGTCTTTAAGCCAGGCCGGTTGATGACCTGAACGTCCTTGGTTAAGAGAGCGCTTTCGCGAGCAGCATCGTCCAGGATAGCCGTGAGTTCGCAGCTGTCCACGAATCCAAAGTCGCTTTGCCACGCGTTGGGATTTCGCTCCAAAAGGGCACGTACGCCTGGTTCGAATTCTTTCAGCAAATAGGTACCTGTACCCACATCAGAAAGCACCTCAGCCTTGCCGTCTTTCGAAGGCATGATGTTCATATGATAGTCGGTCATGAGGAAGGGGAAATCCGCATTTGCCTCCTTCAAAGTGACTACAACAACGTCCTTACCGTCCGCTGTAACATCTTCAATGCCGGCAAAGACACCGGCGGCCCCAGATTTTGTATCCGGGCCACGGTGCACATTGATTGAGTCGATCACGTCATCGGTGGTCAGACTCTTACCATTAGAGAACTCGACACCCGGCCGAAGTTTAAATCGCCATATGAGGGCATCGGGCGTCGATTCCCAGCTTTCAGCCAAGGTTGGTTGAGCCGTGTTGTCTTGACCCACTTCAACCAGGCTATCCCGAAAGGCGCGACTGACGCTAATCATGTAGGTAGCGTTAAAGGTTGCCGGATCCAATGAGTCGATTGTGTTGGCGTCATTTAGTCCGGCGCGCATGTGACCGCCTCGCTTTGGCTCTTGCGCCTTCGCCTCACGCCACATGGCTGAAGCTGCAGTAATGCTCAAGCCTAAAGCTGTCGCGCCCACCATAAATTCCCGTCGGCTGGCCCCTTTATCGGCCAAAATACGATTTAAAACCCTTTTGCTCTCCATCTGTAATCCTCCCTTGCCCTTTTTCGGGCTCTCACGGGCAGCGAAACACCGCCCTTGGTTCCGCGCGATCGTGACAAATATGGACCGCGCCCTCATAGTCGATTAAAAACCCAGGGTCATAGGGATAACGCACTTCTAGTCCGACATTGGTGGGCCTATTTTGTACCTTCACCATAACGGAACGTGACCCCTCCTAACCCCCGTGCGATTCGTTAGCCGAGAAACTTGGGCCTGTTAATCCAACAGCGGCATTGCCCTGGCTAGGTCTTCGATCAGGTCCCCAGTGTTTTCCATTCCAATGCTGAAGCGCAGAACATGCCCGGGCGAATTCCACTGCTGCGCGGTTCGATAAGGGATTACCGGTAAGACAAGACTCTCATACCCGCCCCAACTAACGCCGATCGAGAACATTTGTAGAGCATCGACGAAGGCATGAAGCTTGGCTTCACTGCACGGCTTCAGGATCACACCAAATAAGCCGGCGGCCCCGTCGAAATCCTGCTTCCAATTTTCATGGCCCGGACAGGATTCGAACGCTGGATGTAACATGCGGATCACCGCCGGTTGGGCCACCAGCCATTGTGCCACCTCAAGGCCGGCGGCTTGGGCATGATTCATGCGCATCTCGAGAGTTCTAAGCCCACGAAGAGAAAGAAACACGTCTTGCGCGCCGGCACGATCACCGATGGCTAGCGCCATCTTTCGCATGGGTTCGTAGGTGGTTTCATTACAGACAATAAAGCCGATCATTGCGTCTGCATGCCCACAGATATATTTGGACCCGGAGTGAACCACCACGTCGGCGCCAAGGCTTAGGGGTCGGCAAAAGACTGGCGTTGCCCAGGTTCCGTCGATGATGGATAGGGCGCCATGGCTTCTTGCAATTTGCGATATCTTTTTTATGTCGGGTACCTCAAAGGTGCCCGATCCAGGCGCCTCGAAAAAAATTGCTGAGGTGTTCGGACGGAGCAAGGAAACCAAGGCCTCGTGATTCATGGAGTCAAAGTAGGCGATCTCGACACCAAACTGAGCGAGGACCGTGTCGCAAAACCCGCGAGTAGGTCCATAGACATTATCGGCCACAAGAATGTGATCGCCGGCTTTTGTCGCTGCCATCAACGCAATGGTCGCAGCTGCCAAACCGCTGGATAGGGAAACACAGCCGTGACCGCCCTCTAGAGCGGCGACCATTTGCTCCAACTCAAAACTTGCAGGATCGCCGTAGCGTCCATAATAAAGCGTTGCTCGCTCGTAGCGTTGCGTGCGAGCTTTTTCAAATTCAGCAAGCGAATCGAAGAGCAACGTGGAGCATTGATGGATGGGCAGGTTGACCGGTCGTCCCTTAAGCGCCGGACCGCGGCCGAGATGAACCAGCGCATTGCTGAGAGAAGTTCTGGTCTGAGACATGGTCCGACTTCTAAGGCCACTCTAGCGTCCAAATTGACAGTTGAAATCCATCGTGTCAATATAAAATATTATTGTTCTATATACTGGCACAATTGATAATGAACAAAACTGCTGAGACCGAAGAATCTTTCCTTACTTCCAGTCACTGGGGTGCCGGCGTGGCTGAAGTTGCTGACGGCCGGATTCAGGCCGTTCATCCGCATCCCGATGACCCTCATCCGTCTAGGATCAACGAGAATATTCCCGAGGGCTTGCACGGCCGGGCGCGGGTTCTGCAACCGGCAGTTCGCGAAAGCTACCTCGAACATGGCCCACAGGGACCCCAGGGGAAACGAGGGACTGAGCGTTTTGTTCAGGTCAGTTGGGACCAGGTCTTAGACTTGATTGCCGCCGAGCTTGCTCGGGTTAGGAAATGTTATGGCAATGAGGCGATTTTCGCCGGCTCCTACGGTTGGGCCAGTGCCGGGCGATTCCATCATGCGCAGAGTCAACTCAAACGTTTCCTTGCCGCGGCTGGAGGATTTGTTCGATCCGAGGGAAACTATAGCTACAACGCCGCCCTGGTGCTTATGCCCTACATCGTGGGAAATTTCCGTGACCACGTGAGGCAGGTTACCCGCTGGCCGAGGATTGCCAGCGATGGCGAATTGGTGGTGATGTTCGGCGGCATAGCCTTGCGCAATGCGAAAGTTTCCGGTGGCGGTGTGGGCCGGCATCTGCTCGATGGCATGCTCGAGCGTTGCGCTGAGAAAGGCGTTCGATTTATCAACATCAGCCCGCTGCGCCGCGACGCGGCAAATACTCTTGGGGCTGAGTGGCTGGCCCCTCGGCCTGGATCCGATGCGGCGATCATGATGGGGCTAGCGCATACTCTTTTGGTCGAGGGCCTCCATGATAAGGACTTCTTGTCCCGATACACGGTTGGTTTTGATACCTTTGCAGATTATCTGCTCGGCAAGCGAGATGGGATCGTCAAAGACGCGGCATGGGCCGCCGAACAATCGGGCCTCTCGGCCGATCGCTTGCGCGCGCTCGCCCGCGAAATGGCAAGCAAACGCACGCTCATTTGCACCGCGATCTCCTTACAAAGGGCCGACTACGGCGAGCAACCTTTATGGATGACCCTAAACCTGGCTGCCATGTTGGGCCAAATCGGACTGCCGGGCGGAGGGTTCGGGATCGGCTATGGGGGCGATGCCAGTATCGGCACCGCCGACCGCCCTTTCTCATGGTCAGTCTTCCCCCAAGGCAAAAACGCAGTCGATTCGTTCATTCCCGTGGCCATGATTTCTGAGATGTTGCTGAATCCTGGCGGTGTATACGATTACGATGGTCGTCGTCATACCTTTCCGGACATCCGGTTGCTTTGGTGGGCCGGCGGCAATCCCTTCCACCATCATCAGGATTTAAACAAGCTTCAGCGCGCTTTTCAGCGGCCTGAGACCATAATCGTTAATGAAATCAGTTGGACTGCCACGGCTCGCCATGCGGACATTGTGCTTCCTGTCGCCGCGCCGCAAGAGCGTTCTGATTTTGGCGCCGGCAACCAAGACAACTCGCTCATTCCCATGCCAAAAATACTAGCGCCAGTCGGCGCTGCGCGTGAGGAATTTGATGTCTATTGTGACTTGGAAAAACGTCTTTCCTTTGGCACGGGATTTAGCCGAGGCATGACCGCCGAAGCCTGGCAAGAAGAAATGTGGGAAGTGATGCGCGGACGGGCCGCGGCCAATGGCCTTACGTTGCCGCAATGGAACGATTTTATGAAAGGGGATGTCGTTACCCTCCCAGATCCCCACTCGGGCAGAGTCTATCTAGAGGATTTCCGCCGCGACCCGGAAGGTTACCCCCTGACGACGCCCAGCGGAAAAATTGAAATGGCTTCGAAAACCATTGCCAGCTTTGGTTATGAAGACTGCCCGGGACACCCTACTTGGCTACCTCCTCGCGAATGGTTGGGCACGGCTACGGAGAATTATCCCCTTCACCTGATTTCCGGACAACCGGCGACGCGATTGCACAGCCAGTTGGATATTGGCGCCTTTAGTCAAGCCAACAAAGTTCAAGGCCGCGAGCCCATTCTCGTCAATCCGCTGGACGCGGCCTCGCGCGGCATTAAGGATGGTGATGTGGTCTGTGTTTTTAATCAGCGTGGGCGTTGCCTGGCTGGCGCGGTTGTTTCGGAGGATATTCGCCAGGGCGTAGTCTTTTTGTGGACCGGTGCATGGTACGACCCGGATCTTGACGATCCCGATCGGCTCGACCGACATGGTAATCCCAATGTGCTAACTCACGATCGACGCACCTCCCGTTTGTCTCAAGGTCCCGCTGCACAGTCCGCGCTGGTTCAATTGGAAAAATTCTCGGGTCGGCTGCCCGAAGTTTTGGCCTATGAGCCGCCGATTTTCCCAAGCCCGACGTGACCTCGGGAAAGAGGGAGTTAGGTATGCTTGCTCGTTGAGCACTCATTGGGCTCGCCTTTTTACTCCCAATCGGAAAACCCCTGTTTTAAGTGAGACGCGGCAATCCCCAACTCAGAAAAATTTGCTGCGCTTAAGGGGGATCGACAACCCGATGCGCAATGAAAGATAAACCGTTTTTCTTCTGCGAAGACTTCTTTGCGTTCGGATATTTCGGATTTACTCACAACTCCACCATGCCTCGGGGGCAATGGAAACTTCCGGGTAGATAGCCGTGGCGCTGGCTCTCGCGAACCTTCCGGATGTCAACGAAAACCACCACCATATAACCATGCAAGGCGATAGCGTCTTATGAATCAACTTCCGCAATCCGCCGTCGGGCGGCATGAATGAATTGGGCAAAAATTGGTTTCATAATTGTTTTGTTATACAGAACAATAATATTATATATTGACACAAATCAATGAAGCAGGCAATAGTTGCGCAGGTACTTGCCTCTTTGGGCTCAGAGACATCCGCCGTGAATGTATGTCAGAAGGTTGGAAGCGGATTTCATGGCACAACAGTCGACAATTTCCTTATGGGACGCTTCAGCAGCCGAAAGTGACCTGCGGGCGTCGCTAGAAGGTGACTGCACCACCGATTTAGCCATTGTCGGCGGTGGCTTTACCGGCTTATCCACAGCTCTCCATACCGCAAACAAGGGTATAGGCTGTCGGGTTCTGGAGGCGAAACAAATCGGTTTTGGAGGGTCCGGCCGGAATGTGGGTTTGGTCAACGCCGGGCTATGGCTGCCCCCTCAGGATGTCCGTGCTCAATTGGGCGAAAAACACGGCGGCGCCTTAGTCAAGACCCTGGGAGAGGCGCCGGGTTATGTCAGATCTTTGATCGAGCGGTATCAAATTCGCTGTGAGGCAACCTGGAACGGCACCATTCACGCTGCGCATTCCCCCAAGGGATTTGAGGATCTGGCCCGGCGGGCCGAAGAGTGGGAACGTCTTGAGGCTCCGGTGGAATTGCTCTCCCGTGAAAAGGCGATTGACATGATCGGAACCTCCGGCTTCCACGGGGGCTTGTTGGATCATAGAGCCGGCACCATCAACCCCATGGGCTATGCGCGGGGCCTCGCTCGGGCAGCCGAAGCCGCCGGCGCCAAAATTCACACCGGTGTTTTGGTAAAGAATCTGCGCCGGGAGGCGGGAACATGGGTCGTGGAAACAGATTGCGGAACCCTGCGGGCGCGATACGTTGTGTTAGGCACTAATGCCTACACCGATGGTCTTTGGCCTGGATTAAGAGATACCTTTACCAAGATACATTATTTCCAGCTGGCAACAGTACCCCTGGGCGACCGGGCGAAAACCATCCTCCGCGGCGGTCAGGGCCTGTGGGATACCGGTGCGATCATGTTTTCCCTAAGGCGCGATGCGTTTGGGCGTCTCATCATCGGATCAATGGGAACCGTTGTCGGCGGTATGAAGGGGCTTTCGCGGCGTTGGGCGGCGCGCATGCTCAATCGGCTCTTCCCGGCGCTAGGCGTCGTGCAGTTTGAGCACTGTTGGCATGGTCAAATCGCCATGACACCGGATCACCTGCCGCGCATGCTCCGGTTGGCCGAGGGACTCTACACACCCATTGGCTATAATGGCCGGGGCATTACGCCCGGGACAATTTTTGGCAAAGCCATGGCTGACCTTTTGGCTGAAGGTAGCGAGGAAGATCTTCCCTTACCGGTTACCGAACCCAAAGCGGTCAAGGGTGGGTCAGTGATGTCCCATCTTTATCAAGCAGCCTTTACCGCGAATCAGGCCTTAAAATGTTTCTAGCTTTCCTGGACCGGCCAGGGCAGGAGCGCCGAGGATTACCTAATGTTTGATACAGATCAGTTCATTGAAGATTGCATTTGTGCCCGGGAAGAAGACGACAGTCATAAAGCGGTTCGACAGGTGGTAGAACGGGCAGTGCAAGATCCGGCGGCTGTTATGAATGCCTTAGGTGAACCGAATGAAGCCGGTTTTCATGCCCTTTACCAAAACGACAAACTAACCATCATCAGTTTTACGTGGGCGCCCATGATGACCCTGATGCCGCATAATCACAATATGTGGGCGGTCATTGGTCTTTATAGTGGCCGTGAGGACAATATCTTTTGGCGACAGAAGGACGGTCACCTTGAAGCCGCTGGCGCTAAAGCCTTGATGCCTGGTGCGGCGGCGGCCTTAGGGCGGGACGTGATTCATTCGGTTACCAATCCTATTGGCAAGATGACATCTGCGCTGCATGTTTATGGTGGTGACTTCTTCGCTCCGGGCCGCAGCGAGTGGGATCCCGAGACCTTGGAAAAAGGCCCCTTTGATTTCGATAAGAGTCGCCGGATATTCAAAGAGGCCAACGCCCGTATGGGAAAGCCGTAAGAACGATAGAGCCCTGTTGAAAAGACCTCCTCGCTGGGCACAAGCAAGAAAATCATAAGAGAGTAAAACATGCCTGCACTTAGCGGAATTAAAGTGGTCGAATTTTGCGAAATCGCAGCCGGTCCTTTTTGCGCCATGTTGCTGGCGGACATGGGAGCGGAGGTTATCAAAGTGGAGCGCCCAGCCGGCGATGCCATGCGCATGTGGCCGCCAGTAAACGAGGGCTATAGCGAAAACTTCGCATCGGTTAACCGAAACAAGCGATCCGTTGTATTGGACCTCAAATCGAAAGAGGGCATTGCGGCGGCGCAAGCGCTGATCCTTGACGCCGATGTTGTTGTGGAAAACTTCCGGCCAGGAGTGATGGCGCGCCTCGGGCTCGATTACGACAGCCTGTCAGCCAAAAATTCGGGTTTGATATATTGCGCTATATCGGCTTTTGGTCAATCGGGGCCCCGCGCCGAGGAAGGTGGTTTTGACCTCACCATGCAAGCCATGTCCGGGATTATGAGCATTACCGGCGAGTCCGGCGGTGCGCCAATCAAGTGCGGCCTGCCCTTATGTGACTTCGCCGCCGCACTTTACGGCGCCTTTGCGGTCACCGCTGCTTTGAACGAGCGGGCGCGAACCGGAAAGGGCCAGCACCTGGACATTGCCATGCTCGGGACAGCATTAGCCATCGCAGCTTTACAGACGAGCGAATATTTTGGCACCGGAAAAGATCCCCAAAAGCTTGGATCGGCGCATCCACGAAATGCGCCTTATCAAGCCTTTAAGGCGGCCGATGGCCATTTTGGCATGGCAGCGGGCAATAACAGCCTCTGGCATAAAGTCTGCGATGTGGTCGGACTTATGGAGCTTAAACAAGACCCACGTTATCTCACTCCCGTTTTGCGAGCCGCCAATCAAAATGAACTGCGGGTGACACTGGAAGCGGTCTTTTCCGAAAAACCCGTGGCTCATTGGCTATCCGCTTTTACTCAAACAGGCGTTCCCTGCAGTCCTATCAATAGTTATTCCCAAGCTCTCAGCGATCCGCAGGTTTCGCACATGGGGTGGGTGCATGAGCTCCAATTGCCGAACGGCCAAGCAACCAAAACCTTCGGCTCGCCTATCCGTATCAATGGTTCAGCGATCCCAATTTTCGGCCCCCCTCCAGAGCTCGGCGAACACACCGAAGAGATTTTGTCTAAGATCGAGCCGCCCCGCACCGTCCGCGTGCCGCGATAGGGAGGAGGCATGAGTCCGCAGATTGGCCAGGTTCTAAAAGTCGAGCATGAAGACTCTCTTCTCGTTCTTACTTTAAGTCGCCCGGAAAATGCCAACGCCTTAAGCCCAGATTTGGTCGAAGAGTTGATTCGGGCGCTGACGTCGGCTGAGGGAATCAGGTTTTGTTTATTGCGAGGGTCCGGTAAGCACTTTTGCGCTGGATTTGATTTGGCGGATCTTACGTCTTTAAGCGACGGGGACTTACTCTGGCGATTTGTCCGCATCGAACATTTGCTGCAGCTGGTCCAGCATGCGCCCTTCCCGACGATGGCATTGGCCCAGGGCCAGGTGGTAGGGGCAGGAGCAGACCTTTTTGCCGCTTGCTGGCGTCGGGTCGCGGCACCTAATGTAAAAATTAGAATGCCGGGCTGGAACTTTGAAGTAGCGCTCGGTACGCGACGCCTAACCCGGCTGATCGGCACCCAGGGCGCACGGGATCTCTTGATTGACACGAAAGTTTGCGCCGCCGAGGAGGCCATGACCTTGGGATTGGCAAGTGACATAGTGCACCCGGACGACTGGCCTGACGTGATCCAGTCCACATTGAAGCGGACCCGTTCTCTCAGCCTAGCGGCACTTCGAGACATGATGGCACTTACGGTAACCGATACCCGTGCGCAGGACATGGCGTCGCTTGTTGCGACGGCCGGACGCCCCGGCTTGAAGGACCGAATCAAGGCCTATCGCGCACAAGTTTTGTCTGCCAAGCGCGAGGACGCTAAAGGATCAGGATGAAGACGCCGTGTCGAACCGCAGTTTACCGCGATTGCCCGCGCAGGTTTTGGCCGACGCTCGACCTTTCTCGCTAAGAATCAGCCATATCGCGGGAAATGATAGCCGCTGACCGACTGACTTCCTTGGCCATCTCCTTAACATCGTTTTTTGTACAGTTGGCGGCGGGTGCGGAAACACCAATGGCCGCAATGGCCCTACCATCTATGCCAAGAATAGGCGAGCCTATGCTATAGACTTTTTCCCGGTACTCGCCCCAGTCAATTGCGACACCGGCTTTTTTAATTTTGGCCACTTCCCTGTCCAGGCCTTCGACGGAAGTTATGGTTTTATCAGTATAGCCGACCAAGGACCCAGCAATGCGGTTACGCAGGGTCTCATAGTTATAGGCCAGCAGGGCCTTGCCGGTGCCCACACAATGAAGTGGCACTGTTCCCCCCTTGGGCGTCCAGGTGCGAATGGGCTGGATACTGTCGATCTTGTCGATGTAAAGAAGCGCCGTGTCGTCGAGAATGGCCAAATAGGTCGTCTCGCCAAACAGATCGGACAAGCGGCGCATTTCCGTTGCCGCAAAATCGCGCACTTCAATTTGACTAATAATTCTAAGCCCGACCTTCCAAATCTTCATGGTGGCCAGGTAGTTTTTGTCGCCGCTTTGACGAACATACCCAAGCGTGCTTAGGCTCTGTAAAAGGCGAAAGGTATTGGATTTAGTCAATGTCAGGCGGGTAGCCAATTCCGTAACCCCCATTCCGCTACCGGCTTCAGCTAGTGTCTCAAGAATCATCAATCCTTTTTGCAAGGTTGAATCTACTCGCTTGCTGGTTTCTCGCGCCATTGAGGGCCGAAGATCTGAAGTTGCCATTGTGCTATTATATAACCTATGTGTTTCGAATGTCAGCATCTATAGCTGACAATATATGCGAATCCTATTGTTTCGGCGCGCGGACACCGGGATCAAATAATAATCTGATCGATCTCGCTTTAATTGTCTCTGCCGATCGAATGTTTCCAAATTGACATCAAATTCGTTATCCGCCTCACGCTCCGTCAGTCCGCGTTTCAAGGTCTTGAAGGAACCCCTATGAACGCGGAATTTGGGAGAAGGTGTTGTCAGCCTAATGCGAACAGATCTTGCGTCTTTAGGGTAACATTCGAATCTGGCGGCCTTGTACCGCTATTTTGCTATGGCGGCGGAGCGATTCCACTTGAAATCGGATCGTGGAAGGAGGTGTTATTCGAGTTTGGAGTGATTATGGACTGAAGTGTGGGCTGAGCGGAAGCTATGAAGAGTCTGGATATTCCGAAAGCGGACCATGGTCGCTTCCCTTCGTCGAAACGGCTGGTGGAAATTTTCGGCTCGGTCTTTTGGCCACCGTCCGCGGAGCTGACGATTGGCGATGCCGGCGCCCTTCATTGCGGCACTATCTCCTTGCGAGGCGCTATCTTTTTCGAGTCGGAGGATTTTCGAACAGAGAGATCTGGATATGATCCTTTAAACAGGCAATACGCTGTGCGGCCAATGTTAAGTCTCTTCTAAGGCGACTAAATTTTGCAGACGTTGCTCACGGCTCTCCCATCGAGGCACTTCGCCTGTGAGAGCCATGGCAATACGGTCCAGCCCAAGACTATAGGAAAAATGAGATGTCTCATCGAAAACCAGCTCGCCGATTTCCAACCAACCGTCCTGCGCCGAGGCTTGAATAGGTGCGCTGTTCGGGTCGAGGGCGTAGTAAATTCCCGCGGTGTACATTCCAGTCTCTGCGCCCGGTGCCTGAAAGTAACCAGACCCGTCGCCCTCAGTACGGGCGTCTTTCGGATCGCGTATCGCGACTGCGTCGGAGCGCCATTCGCCCTTATCGTCAAGAACGGTTTGCAGGTCCTGAAACTGAGGTACACTGACAAAGGCAATTTGACTCTGATCGAACTGCAATACGTCCAAAAGCACTTCGAGCAGCCTTAGAGTCTCAATCTTTGCGTCGTCGTTCGGCTTCCCAGACACACTGAGGATCTCGAAGAGCGGCAGCACACCCGGCCGCTCCTTATCTTTAACATCATCCACACGAGCACATGGTTGAATCCCGAATTGACCTTTACCCGTGATCAATTCGGCATCGTCATAACGGAGCCCTCCGTTGATCTCCATATCACCTGTCAGGAGCCCACCGGGTTCAACTTGAGTTAAATCGATGCTCTTATGAAAACCAATTAGCCTGCGCTTAATATCGGTCAAAGCTGCATCAAAGCTGGTCGATGCGGTGGCAGCCCGCATCAACGCACTAATGGGCAGGGATGACGCCGCTAAGGTTGCGGTTCCAACTATGCATTGCCTTCTTGTGAATTTCATCAATATTCCTCTCGTTCTTCCAACGTGATCGTCCAACGAGTGATCGGCTCAGACGACACCCCCAAGGCATAGCCAGTACCAAGCTATTTAGCACATGCTCAAGTTGGCGCGGAATTCTCCGTCAATTTGGTTCGCAATCCAGTCGATTACCTTTTTGTGGCCTCGTGTGTCGCCAGAGTCATAACTTGTCAAGATATACCCCGCGTCGCTCAAAACAACATCTGGTGTTGGCTGGACCAGCGATCCATTTGAAAGCAATCCATCAATCAGACCAAGCCACCCAAGAGCTATTCCCTCACCAGCGACGGCAGCTTGAATAGCCATGTCGTAGTTATTGAAACTAATATAGTTATGCGTTCTATCATCTGGAATTCTGAGGCTTTTGAACCATCCTTGCCACGTCTGCCATTCGGCAGATGGAGGGCGGGACAAACTCAGAAGCTGTGTATTCAAGAGATCTTTCGAACTTTCAATCGGGGCGCTCTTGTCCAAAAAAGTCGGACTGCAGACGGCTGCAACCTTCTCTTCTAATAACAAGATGTCTCCATCTTTCATATTAGTTAATGCACTTACGTGAATTGCGATATCACAATCGTCGGCATTTTCTTCCGGCGATATCTGCGATGCTAAAATTTGAATTTCGACTTCGTCACCCAGCTCGGAGCGCAAATAGGACAGTCGCGGTAACAACCAAAATGTTGAAAAAGCGAAATCGGCGGAGATGCGGACTCTCGGTTTGGACTTACGTTCTAAGAAAGAGGCAACGGATCGGCGCATTTGATCCATTGCCGGTTCGACAATATTCAACAGCCGCAGTCCATCGTTTGTAATGGTTACACCACGGTGTTCGCGCCTGAATAAGGCAACGCCAAGCTCGGTTTCCAGAGCTTTGATCCTTTGCGATACGGAAGATTGGGTCATGCCCAACTCCTCGGCCGCCCCGGTAAAGTTACCATTGCGGGCCACGACGTGGAAAACAAAGAGGCCCGGCAGATTCTGACCAAGCTTCCTATTAGACTGGCTTATGTCAACCATAACAAATCCAATACTGCAAAGCGGTTCCGAGTTGATCCACACTGTGGTACCTTAGAATATCAATATTAAAGCCGTTGCGGCAAAGCGAATGGCGACCACGCCGGAAATGGGGGGTAAATGTCTGTAAAACCAGCACTAACTGATCTACCGATCGCAACGGCTGATGCCGGATTTTATCGGGGATTCAGCCGAATAGTTACGATCTGCTCAAAGCTTCTCATCGCCGGCTTGGTAATTTGGGCTATTGCTTTCCCCGAACAGTCTGGCGCCGTCCTGAAAGGTATCAACAGCTTCATTCTTTCGTCATTCGGAGCCTGGTACATTTGGACGGTTACCTTGTTCGTCTTGGTTTGCATCGGACTTGCGATTTGGCCGTCCGGCGGCAAGCTGATTCTTGGCCGGGATGGTGATAAACCCGAATTTTCCAACTTTTCGTGGTTTTCCATGATGTTTGGTGCCGGTATCGGCGTTGGGATGTTGACCTGGGCCGTGGCTGAACCGGTCTATCATTTCAATAACAACCCTGAGGTTATTCAGGGCATTACGAATGGCGGAACGGCTGACAACATCCGAATGGCATATAAATGGTCCTTCCTTCATTGGGGATTGGGTGCCTGGGCTTGTTATGCAATTGCCGGTCTTGCCCTTGCTTATTTTACCTATCGCCGCGGTTTGCCGCTCACCATGCGGTCATCGCTTACGCCTCTTTTCGGTAACAGGCTATCCGGATCAACCGGCCACCTGGTGGACATCGTGGCGGTTGTGGCGACCATTCTTGGTGTGGCGCAAACTCTTGGATTTGGGGTGGAACAGTTTGTCTCCGGGTTGACGCGCATCGGGATCGGCGGTCTCACCAATGATGCCGGTACAGCGAACACCACTGGGATTTTGGTTGCCATTGTCGTGATTATGTCTGCTTCGACGCTGTCGGCTCTCTCCGGGGTTGGCAAGGGTATTAAATGGCTATCGAATTTGAATATGGGCCTCAGTATTGCCCTCTTGACCTTCTTTCTCCTCTTTGGCTCCACTTTTTTTGGCCTGCAAGCGCTGGTGGTTGGCATTTGGGACTATCTAATTGCCCTGCCGGAGATGAGCTTCCGTGTCTGGGTCGGTGATGGAGATCCCGATAGTGTTGCCACGAAACTGGAAGGCTGGCAGGGCGGGTGGTCCGTCTTTTACTGGGCTTGGTGGATCGCGTTTGCGCCCTTTGTCGGCCTTTTCCTGGCGCGAATCTCAAAGGGCCGCTCCATTCGGGAATTCGTTCTCGGTGCGATGATCGTCCCATCCTTGATGTGCTTTGTCTGGTTTACCTGGGCCGGAGGCACGGCAATCGACCTGACAATGGCGCAGGTCGCGAATGGCGAGATCTCAAAGGTGCAGGATAGCGAGATTTTTGCCGCTCCGGACGGTGATAAGATTTTCGCCATGACAGACTATATGCTGTCATCCATCTCCTACTGGCTTGCCTGGGCGATGGCCGCCATGATTGTGGTCTTGCTTATGACCTATTTGGTAACCACCGCAGACTCCGCCGTGCTGATTGTCAATACAATCAATGCTGCCGGCGATGAGGGTCCAAAGGCCCGTCCTCACATCTACTTTTGGGGTGCCGCACTCGGGGCTGTGGTCGCTGCCTTGTTGCTGGTTGGCGGCCTCAAGGCTATCCAGACCGCCATGGTCATTGGTGCTTTGCCCTTCTCGGTCGTGATGGTGTTGCAGTGTTTTGCAATCGTAAAGGCGATCTACAATGATGGTCGGCGCGCCAAGGCAGGTATTCCGACCACCTATTCAGAGGATTCTGCTTCGGCTGGATCGTCTGCCGAGTAAGCAACCAATAGGTTTGATGGGGTAAATCATTGTGATACGAAAGGGTGAGGCCGTGTTATCGCGCGGCGCGCCCTTTCCTGGAGGGACTTGAAATGCATTCAAAAAAACTTTTGGCTCTCTGTGCTGCAACTGCGATTTCGGTGTATAGCTCTGCCGCATTTGCTGCAGATGTGGTCATCGGCGTTCCCAATTGGCCGTCGGTTCAGGCAACAGCGCACATTTTGAAAGTGGCCTTGGAAGACAATTTGGGCATCGAGGTTGAGCTTCAAGATGGTTCAAACACCGCAGTCTTCGATGCCATGAACGCCGGTACCATGCATGTGCATCCCGAGGCTTGGCTACCGAACCTCGACCATCTTCGGCGCAAGTATGTCATTGCCGAGAAGTCGGTCAAAATGCACCCCAGTGGTGCTACAGGCACACAAGGTATGTGCGTGACGAAAGAAACGGCAGAGCGGACCGGCATCAAGAGCATCAAGGACCTCAGAAATCCAGAGATGGCCAAGAAGTTCGACACAAACGGGGATGGTAAAGGCGAGGTCTGGATTGGTGCGGACGGATGGGGCTCAACGCCCATCGAGCAAGTCCGGGCCCGCTCTTATGGTTATGACCAGACCTTTGACCTGAGGATCATGGAGGAAGCTGAGGCCCTGGAAGAGGTGGACGCGGCGGTTGAAGCTGGCAAGGACATTGTTTTCTTTTGCTACACGCCCCATCACATGTTTGCCGCCAACGACCTCGTCGTGCTTGAAGAGCCGGCCTATGAAGCCCAGAAGTGGATTATCGTGCCTCCGTCCGATACACCTGGTTGGCTCGAGAAATCGAGTGCGCCGGTGGCTTGGGATACGGCTCAACTTCATGTCAGCTATGCAACAGCTTTAGAGGAAGCTCAGCCAGAAGCGGCGGCAGCTTTATCTAAAGTCACCTTGAGTACAGACACTCTTACCGCGATGACCTATGCGCTGGCGGTCGAGGATCAAGATCCCGCTGATTATGCGAAGAAGTGGGTAGAGGAGAATAAAGCGATCGTCGACAGCTGGTTCGAATAATCTTTTTAGTGGAATCTGTCGAGTCCGAGTCTGAACTAAGCGTCACGCTAGCTCGTTACAGGCAAAATTCCGCTCAGCGATAAAAAGCAACGCAAGTGGCACCGCCGACGCAATAAAGCGGGCGGTGTTCTTGTACATGAAATCTAAACTCAGACACGCGCACTGATTAATTCAGGCTTACCTAGGAGAATGTTATGGCGGACTTTCCGACAACCGCTCGGGTTGTCATCATCGGCGGTGGCGCCGTTGGTGTTTCTGCCCTTTACCACCTGGCACTGAAGGGCTGGACCGATTGTGTCCTACTGGAAAAGAACGAACTGACTAGCGGCTCGACCTGGCACGCAGCCGGCAACGTGCCGACCTTTTCGTCCTCTTGGGCGATCATGAATATGCAGCGCTATTCCACAGAGCTGTACCGCGAGCTGCCGGAGCGGGTTGATTATCCGATCAACTATCATGTCACCGGCTCTATCCGATTGGCTCACAGCAAGGAACGGATGCTGGAGTTCGAACATGCCGCGAGCATGGGCCGCTATCAAGGCATGCCGATTGATGTGGTCTCCGTGAGTGACCTGAAAGATCGCTACCCCTTCATGGAATCCCATGATCTGGTTGGGGGATTGTACGATCCCTACGATGGCGATATCGACCCTTCGCAATTGACCTCGGCCTTGGCAAAGGGCGCGCGGGACCTGGGGCAAAAGATCATCCGTTTTTGCCCAGTGACCGGCGTGCGCCGTGACGGAGATGAATGGGTGGTTGCGACCCAAAATGGGGAAGTGCGCTGTGAGTTCGTAGTCAATGCCGCCGGGTACCGGGCGCGTGAGGTCGGTAAGATGTTCGGCCGAGAAGTGCCCATGGTGGTCATGAGTCACCAGTACATGCTGACCGATGAGATTCCCGAGATCGAAGCTTGGACCAAGGAGACGGGCCACATGCTGCCATTGCTGCGGGACGTGGATATCTCCTATTACCTTCGCCAAGAAAAAAATGGACTAAATCTCGGTCCCTACGAGATGAACTGTAAAGCCCACTGGGTAACGGACGACGACCCGATGCCCGATGACTTCTCGTTCCAGCTTTATCCCGATGATCTTGATCGGCTGGAATGGTACATCGAAGACGCCATGGCACGCGTGCCGCTTCTCGGTGAGGCCGGGATTAATAAGGTGATCAATGGACCGATCCCCTATGCGCCCGACGGCCTGCCGCTTATTGGACCCATGCCAGGAGTTCCAAATGCTTTTGAGGCCTGCGTCTTTACCTTTGGTATCGCCCAATCCGGCGGTGCCGGCAAAGTCCTGTCAGAGTGGATTGTGGAGGGCGGCACCGAATGGGACATGTGGGCGGTCGACCCACGCCGCTTCGGTGGATGGGCCGACCAGGATTATACCCTGGCCAAGGCGCTAGAAACCTATGGCAACGAATATGCCATGCACTTTCCTCATCATGCTTGGCCAGCCGGCCGGGACAAGCGTTTGAGCCCGCTGCATAGCCGTGTTGCTGATATGGGTGCCCAGTTCGGCGCTTACGGCGGTTGGGAACGTGCAAATTGGTATGCGCAATCTGGTGATGACACCTCGGAAGAAGCGACACTAACCTGGAACCGTTCCGGGCCCTGGGAATCACGGGTCCGCGAAGAGTGTGAAGCCGTGCGAGATGCAGCCGGTGTGCTCGACCTCTGCGGCTTTTCTCGTTTTACTTTGAAAGGTGAAGGAGCCGCCGAATGGCTGCGTGGCCAGGTGACCGGTGCCATAACCAAGGCCGGGCGCATAGGCTTGATCTATTTTGCGGACGAACGAGGGCGGACCGTAACCGAAATGTCCGCCGTGCGGCACAGTGAGGACAACTTCACCCTCATCACTGCCAGCGCGGCGCAAAACCACGATTTCGAGCTTTTGCGTTCAAGATCGCCAAAGGACGCTACCTTTACCCTTGAGGATGTGACCGACGACTATACAACCTTGATCTTAGCCGGGCCGCGCTCCCGCGAAATCCTGAGCTCTCTCTGCGATGCCGATCTGAGCCAGGGTTGGTTGACGCATCAGGCCAGCGAAATCGCCGGTAAAGCTGTTAATTTGATCCGCGTATCCTATGTAGGTGAGCTGGGTTGGGAGGTACATGCTAGCGTATCGGACATGCCCGCCGTTTTCGATCAGATCTGGTTGACGGGGCAGCCTATGGGCTTGAAGCCTTTCGGGATGTTTGCAATGGATAGCCTGCGGCTAGAGAAAGGCTATCGCGCCTGGAAAAGCGATCTCTCGACGGACTACTCCTTATTCCATGGTGGGTTGGATCGTTTCGTCAAGCTGGATAAGCCGCAGGACTTTCCTGGAAAGACGGCCTTGCAGGTCGAAAAACAGTCTGGTGTTAGCCGGCGCTTTGCTGCTCTGGTTATCGATGCGGGTGAGCATGATGCGCCTTATATGTCGACCATTTGGAAAGGTCGCGAGATGGTCGGGGAAGTCACATCGGGCGGTTGGGGTTACCGGATAGGGGCCTCGATCGCGCTAGCCGTTTTGCGAAGCGATTTGGCGGAAGTCGGAACCAAATTAGAAGTTGAGATCTTTGGCCAACGCTTTAACGCTATCGTCCAGCCCGACCAGCCTCTTTGGGATCCAAACAACGAACGTTTGCGCGGATAGGCTCGTTGCGGCGTGATCTATGACTCAGCTTTCGCCCCATTTCATGCGTAAGTGGTCAATGGGCTTTGTCAGACAAGAATGGGTGGTCGGATAGATTCGGCGTGGGAAGAAATGGAAAAAACCACGTTTAGGAACGTGCCTGGAAGAAACCGGCAAGCGAGGGTCACTCCGATGGAGGCTGATGACCAAGCTTTTTTCTTTGTCGAACAATCCAATGACCGAGTGCATTGCACCGCGGGACTCGGGCAATGCGTGTGCCTTTAGGAACGGCTGCTCCAGTTCGGTCAGAGACCTTCGTTAGGCCCTGTAGGTTGTCGCACTCAAAACCTTTCAGAGCCCGCCACGCCTCAAATCGCTCCAGCGGGTTCCAAGGCGCGTCGCCGAAAGAAGCAATGCGATCGCCATGCCCACCATCACGAAAGCTGAAAGGCTGCTACTGTGAAGTGCAAACAGGGTTGCCGTACTGAACATTAGCCAAAGACAAGGCAGAACACTCAAGGCAGCTCTGGGCCATCCCGGTTGCGCGAGCCCGATCAGGCCAATGGTCAAGAATGCGGTTGGATCCGGTGCGAAGCCTGCCATTTCGGCTTGCGCTATGGGGCGCCCGTCCATGATACTCAACAGAGGATAGGCCAGTGTAAGCACGACCACGGCAAGGACCAGCACATTGATCCGTCTGGGTGGCCCATAGTCTAGGCGTGGCGCCAACAGGAGCAAAAGAGCGGCCTGTAGCCAAACCAAAGGCACAATCGATGAAATCACCCAATTGATCGGCGCATAATAGTCTTCGAAGAAAATCGATCCAACCAGAACCCAACAAAGGGCAAGGGAGACTCCAACCGCGAGTCCGGCCCGTGACCAACCCAAAAGGCAAAGGGCAACGACCGCTACCAGAGCTGCGAGCACCACAATCTGGAAAGGCCAAATCGCGCTGTTCAGCTGCTCAAATAATCGCCAGTAGGTCTCCGGCGAAAACAACAGGAAGTCGGACAGGGAATAGTCGAGCCAAACATCCATCAAACAAGAGACACTGCGGTCCTTATCGCCTCGCGCAAGGCTGCGTCCGGCATTTCTGTGCGCGCCGCACGCTTGTTCTGTCGGACGTGTTCAGAATTCGTTGTTGCTGGGATTGCGACGGTGACCGCT
>JBCCHN010000021.1:0-56445 GCA_039028695.1 Pseudomonadota bacterium | reverse complement strand
GACGAGATCAAGAAGGTCAATCCCTTCGTCACCACCGAAGGGGTTATCGCCGGCGCTTGGACCTACGACGACGGCCACGTGGATCCGGCCGGTTGCTGTAATGCCCTGGCCAAGGGCGCCCGCGACATGGGCGCCGAGATCGTTCGCCACAACCGCGTTCTGGATATTAAAAAGCTGCCCAGCGGCGAATTCGAGGTTATCACCGAGCAGGGCAACGTGACCTGCGAGCACGTCGTCAACGCGGCCGGGTGCTACGCCCGCCAGGTGGCCCAAATGCTGGGCTGCGATGTGCCCATCACCAACATGGAGCACACCTATATCGTCACCGAACCCATCAAGGAGTTCATCGAGCGGGACGAGGAAATGCCGGTGATGCGGGACCCCTACCCCTCCGCCTATTACCGGCAAGAGCAAAAAGCGGGCCTGATCGGTATCTATGAAACCGGCGAGTCGGCCGAATGCTGGACCCATCGGGACGGCTGGCCAGAGTGGACCTCCGAGAACGAGCTTTTCGAAGCTAATTTCGACCGCCTTTCGATCTATATAGAACGAGTCATGGAGCGCATGCCCATCTGGGCCGAGGCGGGCCTAAAGCGGGTGGTCTGCGGCGCCATTCCCCACACACCCGATAACAATCCCCTGCTTGGCCCCGCCGCCGGGGTGGAAAACTTTTGGATGTGCGCCGGCTCGGCCATCGGCATCGCCCAAGGCGCCGGGTGCGGCAAATATCTGGCTCAGTGGATGGTGCATGGCGATTCGGAGATCAACATGGCCGGCCTGGACCCGCGGCGTTTCGGCAACTATGCCCCCGGCGCCTATACGAAGGCCAAGTCCCACGAGGACTATGAGCACATGTATATCCTGCACCTGCCGGGCGAAGAGCGCATGGCCGCACGCCCGTCGCGAACGACTCCCTTGTATGAAAAACTGAAAGCCCAGGGTGCGGTTCACACCGAGGCCTTCGGCTGGGAGCGGCCCAAGTGGTTCTCCATCGACGGCCGGGAGGAGACTTTGGGCCTGGGCCGCAGCAACACCTTTGACCTGGTGGCTGAGGAATGCCGCGCCGTCCAGGAGCGCGTCGGCGTCATGGATCTGTCCAGCTTTGCCAAGTTCCAGGTGACCGGCTCCGATGCGGCGGCCTTTTTGAACCGGGTCTGCGCCAACAAGATACCATCGAAAATCGGCAGCGTCGGCCTAGCTCACATCCTCTCCAAACAGGGGCGCATTTCCGGCGAAGTCACCATGACCCGCCTGGCCGACGATCATTTCTACCTGCTGTCAGGCGCGGCCAACGAACTGCGCGACATGGACCATTTAAGCCAAGCGATTAAAGCAGGCGAAGACGTCAGCGTGACCAACATCACCGACAGTTGGGGCGTTCTGGTTCTAGCCGGCCCCAAATCCCGTGATTTGCTGGCCAAACTAACCGATGCCGATCTGTCCAATGCCTGTTTCCGCTGGCTCACCGCACAGGAGATCTCCATCGCCGGTGTGCCGACCCGGGCGCTGAGGGTCAACTATGTGGGCGAGCTGGGCTGGGAGCTGCACCACCCCATGGACCGCATGCTCGAACTATACGAAGCGCTTTGGGAAGCTGGCCAGGAATTCGGTATCGCCAATTTCGGTGCCTATGCGGTCAATTCCTTGCGCATCGAAAAGGCCTATCGGGGCTGGGGCGCCGAGCTGACCAACGAGATCACGCTGATCGAGGCTGATATGGAACGCTTTGTCGGCTTCGCCAAGGAGGATTTCAACGGCAAGGCGGCCACCCTGCAGCGCAAGCAGGACGGAGTTGAGATTCAACTGGTTTACCTGGAAGTGGCGGCGGACAATGCCGACATGGTGGGCGGCGAAGCGGTTCTGGATGACGGCCGGGCCATCGGCGTCACCACCTCGGGCGGCTACGGCCACCGGACCGGCAAAAGTCTAGGCTTTGCCTACGTGGAGCCCAAATATGTGGCCCCCGGCACCCAATTCGACGTGGAAATCCTCGGCCACCCCCGCCGCGCCACCGTCCTGGCCGACCCGGCCTACGACCCGAAGAACGAAAGGCTGCGGGCGTGAGGGGGTGGGTTTAGTGGTTATCGCCTCCGCTGGAAGCCCAAATCTTACCTGAGTATATCAATGTTTTTCGCGGAGTTCGCAGAGATAAGGAGCCAATTAAGAGCCAAAAACGAAAAATCGATCTATGTTGCGGAACTTTTTTTGGTTAAGGCTTGAATCGCCACATTTTTTTAAGATTCAGCTTGAACAATAGACCGGTTATATAATACTATACATTCTCTCTTATGAGGTGTGTGATGAAAAAGCTATTCACATTGGCTCTACTGCTGGCGACCATGGCGTCTCCAATAGCTACTTTGGCAGGCACGTACTTGCCATAAATGCATTCTTCGCTAATGCACTGAGACGATTTCAGCCATGAACTGAAGGCTAATTATGAAGCCTAGTTGTGGGTGGCTTGTGCCCGTTCAAGATAACTCCGAATGCGTGAAATTTGATCGCCATAGAATCGATCCATTAATATTATCTCAGAGACCTTGCCGGTCTTTTCCTTGAAGCTTTGGGATAATTCATAGCCTTTAAGCAACTCAAATGCTTGCCGGAGAGCGATCCTTGCGATCGAGTATTGCCGAGTAATTGCATCATTAGATAACATATTGGTCTTACGTCCACGCTCGGCGAGTTCAATTAGCAAAATCCCATAATTTGCCAAAAACCTGCCACGAAAATAATCAACGTCAGATGGCACCAAATGAATATAACAGTGTGATCCAACCTGCTGATTGAATTTCGCTAGCTCGAGAAGATCCAGGCTGATCTGATTGGTTTGTAATGAATATTCGATTAGCTGGTCGGCTTGTGTCATTAATGTAAAATTTAGACTATCAATATGCCAACCGTCTGGATCGTTTTCCGTACTCGGACAGTTATTTTGCCAATTATGGATGTTATGGATAAGCGGTTCTTGGCTACCTGCATATACCACCCGCATGAGATGTATAGTGCGTTGAAGTACTAAAACAAGCGCGTCGTAGTTTCCCAGCTTTTCTAAAATAAATCCAAGATGGATATATGCGCGGATTAGATGCCACCTGGAAATTTGGGGTTCTTCTTCCGACAGAGATTCTTGGTAATCTATCCACTTGCCTAAAACCAATGCGGCCGTATCTTCCGAACCGCCAGCCGAGAGAAAGGCTGAGATTATTAGCGCTCCATAGGGCGCATTTAGGTCCAAAAGATGTGAAATAACATTGTGAGTAACCCCTAATGAACCTTGCTGCGGTCGAAACCTCTTTTCCAATAGATTGAGCGAGATCGACTTGCCACACTTCTCGCCTTCTTCATGATTCCCTATGCCCACCTGAGTTACCTGATTTTCCAAGCGGCGTATCATTTTGTTAAAGCTATTCGATAGCTCAACAAATTCACCGTCAGACAATTCAAAGGCTTTTTTATTTTGAACCTCCAATTTGAATCTGACTGCTACTAGATCATGAAAGAAATCGCTGGTGATTGCCTGCAAGTATTGAGCGTCAGTGTGCACTTCTGCCAGCTCTTCGATACATTTAATTAAAGGCGAGAACGGTTGTACCATCATTTCTTCTGCAGATTTTTGCCACTTTCTCCTATCTACAGAACGTTCTGAAAGATAGCCGGTCAAGCGCGAGTAAACTTCATCTCGCGAAATGAACCCCTTAATTGATTTAAGTAAGATCAGTTCGTCCCCAGGAACTCCATTTCCTGGGTTACCGCCTTTACCCGAAGGCGGTGTGGCTACAATGGTACGATTTGCTTGCTGGCTCGATTGCGATATTGAAATGCTTCCTACTGGTGTTGAAATTCCACTCAAATTAGCTATTAAAAATCGAGCTGAATCACCAAACACTCCAACTACAAACATGGCTAGAAGTACAAAGCCCCAGCGACGATGTGCTACCTGTTGAGAATCGGTGCTCAGAAGATTTTCTGGATCAAGTAAATATCGAGCCCAATCGGCAAAAATAAAGCCGAAAATAAACCCTAGTAGGGCATGGGAAAGCACACCATTTTTCCAAAACTCATAAAGGTAGAAAAGCGGTTCACCGGGAAGAGAATTAGGGCTGAAAAAATAAGAAATTAGCGAAAATAAGTATAGAACAACAAAAATGAATAGTGCCCAAATTCGAAATTCAGGCAACCATGCATGTAAATTCTTACGATCAGAAATACCTTTAGTTACATGTCGATAGAGATAAAAGCCACCCAGCACGCTCAGCAAAAATACGAATAATTCAATTTCCAGCATAGCCTGTTCACCCGTCCATTATTGAGGGCCTCGGCGCTTTCTTTCAGCGTCTTCTCTTTCCACCAGATCAAGGTTATCGATCTCCCAAGCCTTGATCAGATACATCGGAAAGACCCTCTAATCGCGCAATTTTTATAATTTATTTTATTTATCGTTGCGTTTTATGAAAATTTTTGCAATCATTTTTTTAGTTAATAAAAAGAATTTATACTAATAGGAGATTTTGATGACTGTGGCATCCAAATCGGCCCCAATGCTGTTTGGGCAACCAGCTCGCTTTTGGCTGGCAATATTGATAGTCCCAACGTGTATTGTCGGGATGATCGCTTTGGCCTGGCATGTCATTGACGTAACCCCAACGAAAAAAGACGCCCCCAATCACCAGCTAGAAACAGCGAAATACATTTTTTCCGCCATACTTCCACTGCTCGGCACATGGGTCGGTATTGTACTAACCTTCTATTTTACAAGAGATAATTTTGAATCGGCAGGGCAAGAGACCCGGGCCGCATTGGAATTGGCCAAAGGGCCGGCCGATCTGCACTACACAGGCATCGTGAGCGAGAAAATGCGCCCTCGAAATCAGATGACGATTTATATGCTCCCTGATGGCATGGCAGAAGCGGAGGTGGAATTAACTGCCCTGACAAATAAAATGGTCGGACCCATCAGCCGTTTGCCCGTCCTAAATCAATCCAAAACCATCCGCTATCTAATTCACAAGAGTTTAATTACCGAGTATCTGAGTCAAACACAGGGCCAATATCCGGGCCAATCACCCGGTCAGACTCAGACTCAAAACCCAAGTCTGCTGGATTTTCTAGACCATGATAACAATAGGGCAAATGTCGGGTTGAACGCCGTTGCCTTTGTTGCAATAGACGGCACTCTTGAAGATGCGAGGGCGAGCCTGCGTGAAAAAGCCGGAAGTCAGGATGTCATCGTCACCCAGACCGGCACCAGCGATGAGCCTATTCTTGGTTGGCTGACGAACAACGATTTGGCCAATAGCCTGTAAAGCTTAATTCGCCCGCTATGCGGGGTTTTTATCAAGCCCAAATGCCGCCACCTCAGGCTTTTTTGGCGATCCTGGGCATATTGCCCTCCTCGCCGGGGGGATTGCTGCGAGGGGCGAAGATGGCGTGGTCGCGGGTTTCCGCATAGTGGCCCAGCGCCCAGTGTACCGAGGGGAAAGCCAGGTCATCCCAAGGGATGCTGGGCCAGTCAAAGATATCCAATTCCTGAGTTTCGATACCCGCCTCCACATCGGGGTTAAGAAGCCGGGCCCGATAGATGAGCTGAACTTGGCTGAGGCGTGGGATCGAATAAACGGCCAGCAGCTGATCGATTTCGAGCTCCGCCCCGGCCTCCTCGAGGGCTTCGCGCCGGGCACCATCGGCGGTCGACTCGTTTAATTCCAGATAGCCGGCGGGCAAGGTCCAATAGCCTTCGCGGGGCGGAATGGCCCGTCGGCACAGCAAAATCCCGCCCTCCCAAGTCGCCACAGAGCCCACGACGATCTTGGGATTCTCATATGCGACAAACCCGCAGTCATTACAGACCAGGCGCGTCCGATCATCGCCCGCGGGCACGCGCCGGGCAAAGCGTTCCGCCGAGCCTGAACCATCCGGACTAGAGGCTTCACTTATGTGAGCGGCATGAGGCTCAGATGAAGAGTCACGATCGGTCATGAATTTACTTTGACCCAGGCCGCACGGATCGGCAAGCCATCTGATCTGCACTTCCCACACCCTAAGTGCTGCGCCACATTACCCCGTGATTGCCTGGACTAGGCCCTTATGTCCAAGAAGCTGCCACGACGGGTCGGCCGACCGGCGTCAAGGGCTTCCTTGGCGCCTTCCAGATTAGGTGTCACATCGCCGGCCCTCTTGGCGCCCGGGACTGAGGTTGTCGCACTTTGTGATGTTTGCGGGGCGCCGGTCGAGCCTTGCAGCGCCTGTAGAAAGGCGGGACCTAAACCGGCGAGACTTTGTCCAATTTGCATTTGCCTAAAATGCCAGGCTTACCTTAACTGAGTTTTAATGCCGGCCGTTAATATCCGGTTGGCCTTTTAGTTTTGCGGGACAACCCGCCAGATGGTGTCGCCGGCGTCATCGGCGATCAAAAGGGCGCCGTTCCGAGCGATAGCGAGGCCCACAGGCCTCCCCCAAACCTCGGCCCGTCGTTCACCGCCCAGCCGGAAACCCGTGGCAAAGGTCTCGTAGTAGTCCAGGGGACGCCCCGCCTCAAAGGGCATGCGGGCGACGAAATAGCCGCTCGGCTCCGCCGAGTTCCAGGACCCATGGAGCGCGACAAACGCATCGCCGTAATAGCTTTCCGGGAACAGGGCCGTAGCCCCATCCGCTACCTAATGTTGTTTATTAAAATATAATCCCAATGACTTGTAATAAATACAGAATAACAGACCAGGAACTTCGGTAAGGTCTACCAAATCAGGCCTTGGCTCGGCGGAACCCGGCTGGGGATTGGGGCCGATATAGGCATAGGGCCAGCCGAAAAACTCGCCTTTTTGGATGCGGGTCAGGTAGTCGGGCACCAGGTCGTCGCCCATGTCGTCCCGTTCATTCACCACCACATAGAGATCTTCGCTTTGCGGGGCAAAGGCGATTCCCAGCGGATTGCGCAGACCCCAGGCGAAAGTTTCTTGGTCGCTCCCATCAACGTTAAAGACCTGAACGCTAGCCCGGGGCAAGGGTTCCTCCTCAATGTTTCCCCGGCTTCCGATGGCCGCATAGATCTTGCCGCCATCAGGGCTAAGCGCGATGTTACGGGTCCAGTGCCCGCCGGGCGCACCAAAAGCGCCAGACGGGGTGATACGCTCGGACTCGCCCCCTGCGCTCGTATCCCCATCATCATAGGCTATCCGCCAGATCCCTTCCAAATCAGCCACATAGAGCCAGCCCGGCGCGAAAGCCATACCGTGGGGCGATTCAAATCCTGAGGCGAAGGCACGGATCAAATCAGCCTGGCCGTCGCCGTTTTGATCGCGCAAAATTGTAATCTGGTCCAAAGCGGGCTCGGCCAAGAAAACATCGCCATTGGGGGCCACGGCCAACCAGCGGGCATGGTTCAGCCCTTCGGCGAAGAGATTGGCCTGAAAGCCCGACGGGACCTGAGGCGCCACACCTGGCGGACGGGGAATGATACGTGCCGAATTACTAACGCTGGGGCTGGCATAAGGAGCCGCCAGATCCCCAGGAATCAGGGATATGCGGCCACCTTGGGTTTCCGTCGGATCTGCAGCAAGGGCCGCCGATGGCCCAAAAAGGGCCAAACCCAGCGCCCCTAAGGCATACTTCATGACGACTTTGGGTAAACCTAACCGTGATAGTACCCGCGCCAAATGCTCCCTTTCCGATGACCAGACACGCGCGCAATCCTCTCTGTAGATATAATATGCGGCCCTGTCGTGAAAAAGGCCGCCTTTACGGGCTCTTTACCTTAATTCCCTAGTCTAAAGCCCGTCGGTCCTTGGATCCGACACAACAACCAAGTGAGTAACCACGCCCGCCCGGCAAGGGACAGAGCGGAGTCCCAATGACGGCTCAAGATAAGAACCCGAATCAGGGTCAGAACACGGCATCTGCAAAGGCGGCGTCTCGGGGCATCATGGACTTTCTTCTTGCCTTGGCACGCAACCCTTCGCAGCAAGCCCGTGCCCGCCTGGCCGACGAGATCAGCGGCCTGTGCCGCGACGATCGACCCCTCTTGACGGATCAAGAGCGGGACCTGATCTCTGCCATTCTAAAAAAGCTGCTGGATGAATTCGAGCTGCCCTTACGCCAGCAATTGGGGGAACGGCTGGCCAAAATTCAAAATGTGCCCGCCGACCTGATTGTGGCCTTGGCCAACGATCAAATCGAGGTGGCCCGCCCGATCCTCCTGCACAGTCAGATGCTGTTGGATGGCGAATTGATGGACATTATCACCCATCGAGGGCGCCAGCACCAACTCGCCATTGCCCGCCGGCGGGATCTCAGCGAGACAGTGTCGGACGGTTTGGTAGACACCCAGGACGAGGATGTCATTACCGCCCTTTTGCGGAACCAGGGGGCCCGCATTTCCGAGACCACCATGGCCTATCTGGTCGATCAGTCCCAACGGGTAGACAGCTTTCAAGAACCTCTGGTCCGTCGGAGCGATCTGAGCGATGTCCTGGCCAAGCGCCTCTATTGGTGGGTCGCCGCGAGCCTGCGCGAAACCTTATTGTCGAGCTACGATATAGACCCCACGGATCTGGACGACGCCATAGAGGATAGCGCCGAAGAAGTGGCCCCGGTCCTGGTGGAGAAATCTCAGGAATTAACCTCGGCCGCTGAGCTGGCCCGCCAAATCGCCGAGCAGGAGCCGATCAGCGCCGACACCATCATTAAAGTATTGCGCCAAGGGGAAATCGCTCTTTTCGAAGCACTCCTGGGCGAGGCTTGCGCCCTCCCCTCGCCCCAGCTTCAACGGGTGGTCTATGCTCCCAAAGGGGATGGCATCACCGTCTTATGCAGAGCCCTCCGGTTTCCCAAGCAAAGCTTCGCGACCATTTTCATGCTCTCGCGAGGCAGCGGACAAGTGCTTAATCCAAAAGACTTAGCCCGCGCGACCAAACTTTTTGACAGCCTAAGCCACGAAAAGGCGCAAACAATTGTGGTGCGCTGGCGCCGCGACACGGAATATCAAGAAGCTTTGTCTTCCATGGCCACACCCTTGCCAGACCGAAAGAGTGGATAGCCATGCCCGCCCGCCCAACGGCCAATCCTCGCTCCCGCAAGAGCGGCAAGAATCCGCCACGCCGGCGCCCCGTTCGACGGATCCTGCCCGAAACTCCGACAAATTCGGACCAGGGCTATGATGCGTCAACACAGGGTCTAGGGGTAGACTGCCCGGAAAGCACCGGGGATAGCCTTAATGCCTTTTTGCTGGAAAAGGCCGCCCCCCAGCTGGCCCTTTCGACATCGGGCAAGATTCTTCATATGAATAGGGCCTTCGAACGGCTGTGTGGGGCCTTAATTGCTTCTGGAGCCCTTTACCTGCGCGACGGCCAAGCCCGCTGGACGGCTCAAGGCTCATCTCGCGGTGAGGGTCAGCAGGGTAAAGTGACACTGCGCTTAGGACAGAGTCTCGAAACTTACCAATGGCAAAGCGTGACGGCGCGCTGGGCAGAAAAAACGAAAGCAGAAAAGCCGGTGATGTTGGTGAGCCTGTTGGCTGTTCCCAGCGAGAACGATCAGATCACTCAACAAAAACTAGATCGTTTGGACGATTTGACGCGCTTGGTTTCCGATTGGATTTGGGAAACCGACGAGCGGCTTCACTTGACCTATGTGTCTCACAGAATCTTGGAGGCCTTAGGCTATCATCCGCAAGAGGTCCAGGGACGCCCACTTGTCGCGCTGTTGAGCAACGAAGAGACAACGGCAAATGCGTTGTTCGATAAAGATGCACGACAGCCTTTCCGAAACCGGGAAGTAACAATGATCCATCGTAATGGGTCCCTCCATTGCTTCCGCTTGAGCGGCTTGCCTATCTATCATCCCGAGAGTGGCCGCTTCGCCGGCTTTCGCGGCACCGCTGAAGACATCACCTCCCTGCGGTCTCGCGAACAGGCTTTGGTCACGGCCAAGGAAACGGCCGAGTTGGCAAACCGCTCGAAAACCGAGTTTTTGGCCAACGTCAGTCACGAACTTCGCACACCATTGAATGCGGTTATCGGCTTTTCCGAAGTGATGCTGAGCGAGCTGCTTGGGCCTCTCGGCAATCCACAATACGCAGGCTACGTGCAGGACATAAACGACAGCGCCGACCACTTATTGAAGCTGATCAACGATATATTGGACGTTGCTAAGATTGAAGCAGGGGAACATCGCCTGGATATGGAAAAGGCAAGCCCCTATGCCATTGTCGAATCGGTGCGCCGCATCATTGCTAACAAAGCTCAATCAGCAGGGCATCGTCTGCACATCGATCTTCCTGAAGACTTACCGGCAATCATTGTGGATGAGCGGAAAATCAAACAGGTCCTGCTGAACCTCCTATCAAACGCCATCAAGTTTACGCCTGAGGGAGGCGCCATCCGCCTTTCCGCCCGACGGGAAATTGACGGCGGTTTCAGCTATGTGGTCACCGACAATGGGATCGGAATCGCCCCAGAGGATATGCCTCGCGCCTTAGCACCCTTTCAACAAATCGATAGCCGCCTCAGCCGCCGTTTTGAAGGGACAGGGTTAGGGTTGCCCCTATCGGTTGGCTTCATCGAGTTGCACGGGGGCAATCTCATCATGGAAAGCCAACTCACGGTGGGCACTACCGCCATTGCTCGGCTTCCGGCCCGCTGCGTTTGCATACCTGATTGCACCAGCGACCACGAATCCGCCCCATAGCCCTATGCAAAGCGAGCATCAGTCGATAGCCTAAGGGCGAGACCTCTTTGGGGACGGGATCGGTCGGCTATATGACGCAGAAGCAGATTTACAAAAATAAGAATCACAAAACAAAAGGGGGGTTCTGGCACGGTGTTGCGCTGGGCTTGGGCGTACCGGGTCTCATTCTCGGCACTACTTTTATCGGCTTTGGGTCTTTGGTGCGTGAAAGCGGAATTGCCTTGTGGATGGGACTTTTTTCCACCGCGACTGCCTGGGCCGTGCCTGGTCAATTGGCCTTGGTGGAACTCTATGCCATCGGCGCATCCAGCGTCACAATCGTCGCCGCGGTCGCCTTGACCAACGCCCGCCTGTTGCCCATGTCAGTGGTCTTGTTGCCCGAACTTCGGTCGCCAGGTGCGGCGCCATGGAAATATTACCTGGCCGCCCATTACATCGCGGTCACCGGCTGGGCCCTTGCCATGAAGCACTGCCCCACCATGCCGCCCGAGCAGCGACTCTCCTTTTTCACCGGTCTAACCTTGACCCTTTGGAGCCTATCGCTGTTCGGCACGGCCATCGGTTTTTTCCTCGCAGGCAGCTTGCCGAACCATGTGACCATCGGCCTGGTCTTTATGAACCCCATCTATTTCATGCTTATCTTCGCCAGCGATTTGGCTCACCGAGCCCGCACCTTGGCGATGGTTTTCGGTGCCGTCGCTGGCCCCCTTATGTATTTGGCAACACCGGATTGGGGCCTCTTGTTGACCGGCCTGATTGCCGGCAGCGTGGCCTTTGTTTTGGACCGGATCTGGCAGCGCCGCAATGACTGAGATAGACCTCTCGCCCGCCGACCAGACTTTGCTGGGTATTATGATCGGGGCCGCCTTGGTGACCTATGCCTGGCGCGGCCTCGGCGTTTTCCTTTCGGGCCGCATGGCAGCCGATAGTTCGTGGTTCGAGTGGGTCGGCTGTGTCGCCTATGCCCTTTTGGCAGGGCTTATTGCCCGTATGATCATTCTACCGGAAGGCCCCCTTGCCCAAGCGGCCGCCGCCGACCGCATAGGTGCCGCCATCTTTACCTTGGCAATCTTTTACCTGACCCGACGCAATCTGGCACTGGGCGTGATCGCCGGCGCCGGTGCCCTCATTCTCTTGACCTGGGGCCGGGCCGGCTTTCTCTAAGCCAGGTTTTTCTAAAGTCCTTTTGACCTATCCTTTTGACAGGGCCGCCACACCCGGCAGAGTCTTGCCTTCCAACCACTCGAGAAAGGCCCCGCCGGCGGTGGAGATGTAGCTGAAGCGATCGGCCACCCCGCACTGGGTCAAAGCAGAGACCGTATCGCCCCCACCGGCAACGGTGAGCAAGCGTCCCTGATCGGTCAAATCGGCGGCTGCTTGAGCCACAGACCGGGTCGCGGCGTCAAAGGGAGGCACCTCGAAACAACCCAGCGGACCATTCCAAACCAGGGTCTCCATGGCCTGCAAACGGCGATTGAGGTCCGCGGCCATCTCGGGACCGCAATCCAGGATCATCATTTTGGCGGGAACCTGGTCCGCCGGGACCACTTGTGAGTCGGTGTGCGCTTTGACTTCGGCGGCCACAACCACGTCCTTTGGCAAGAGGATCTCACAGTCGGCTTTTTCCGCCTTAGCCAGAATTTCCCGCGCCGTGTCCGCCATGTCATGCTCGCAGAGGGAGGCACCAACCGAGATGCCTTGGGCATTTAGGAAGGTATTGGCCATGCCGCCACCGATGATCAACAAATCCACGCGCGAGACCAGGTTACCCAGAAGATCCAGCTTGGTGGAGATCTTGGCACCCCCAACCAGGGCCGCCAGCGGCCGCTTGGGTTGTTCCAGGGCGGCGGCCAGATGGCGCAGTTCGGTTTCCATTGCCCGACCGGCCGCCGAGGGCAAAAGCGCGGTAATGGCTTCCACCGAGGCATGCGCCCGGTGGGCCGCGGAAAAAGCATCGTTGACGTAAAGGTCGCCTAAGACAGCCAACTCACCGGCAAAGGCCGGATCATTGGCTTCTTCCCCACGATGGAAGCGCAGATTCTCCAAAAGGACAACTGAACCCGCCGCAGCCTGCTGGACCGCCGCTTGGGCCTGAGGCCCGATACAATCGGAGACAAAAGCGACCTGCCGGCCCGGCAAAGCGGATTGCAACGCGGGCAGCAAGGGCGCCAAGGACAGAGAGTCTTGACGGGTTCCCTTGGGTCGACCGAAGTGGGACAAGAGGACGACCACAGCTTGACCATCGGTTAACTCTTTGATGGTGGGCAAGACCCGGTCAATACGCGTGGTATCGGTGATGCGCCCCTCCTTCATGGGGACGTTCAGGTCAACCCGCAGCAAGACCCGCTTGCCGGCCAAATCCAGTTGGTCAAGGTTCTTAAAAGCTGTCATGGGTTCCTGCAAAATTGTGAAGCTGGAGAGTCTGGAATGGCCGTATCAGTTGGGGACACTTTACATGAAGGTGAGTGTGCCGGCGTCTACGATAGGATTGGTCAGGCTGCCGATGTCTTCGATATTCACTTCGATGCGATCGCCAGGTTTCATCCACAAAGGCGGTTTGCGCGCCACACCGACGCCAGGCGGCGTGCCGGTAATTATGACATCGCCCGGTTCCAAAGTCATGACTTGTGAGGCCGCCTCGATCAAGGCGGGCACGTCGAATATCATATCCGAGGTATTGCTGTCCTGAACGACCTGGTCGTTCAGTCGGCAGGTGATCTGCAATCCGGCCGCGCCAAGCGGCAATTCGTCTGCGGTAACGATAACCGGACCCAGGGAACCGCTGGCATCAAAATTCTTGCCCAAAGTCCATTGCCCGCCGCGGAATTGGAAGTCCCGCAATGACCCGTCGTTGCAAATGGAATAGCCGGCCACATGGTCCAACGCGGCGGCATTGGAAATATGGCGGCCGCCCTTGCCGATCACCACGGCCAACTCGGCCTCATAGTCGAACTGCTCACTGGCTGTGGGGCGCACCAGGTTTCGGCGATGGCCGGTGATGGAGGTGGGGAAGCGCACAAAAAAGATGGGATGCTCGGGCGCGTCCAAGCCGACTTCGGCCGCGTGACTGTGATAGTTGAGGCCTACACAGAGAAGCTTGGGTGGCCGGACGATGGGCGCCAGGTATGTCAGGCTTCCCTCGTCAAGGAGATCCCCAGGAGGCACTGTCCGGACGATGGCTTCAACGTCACCCAGCAAAAAGCCGTCCAGGATTTCCGGCCAAGTGGACGGCAAGGCGGGTGCGGCGGCGGCAAGGTCCACAATTCCCCCAGGGTTGTCGCCCCCGGTGCACTGAACCCCAAGCCGTGCTTTTCCATCCATTTCAAAGGTTAATAGCCGCATGTCACACCATCATCCAGTATCGATTCCCTACCGCCGGTCGCAAAAGCACTCATGAACGTGCGGCTGGTCATAGGAGAGCCCTTCCCCTAATACATTACGGCTCGAACCACAAGCCACGGGGTGCCGTCGCCGTGACCCAATTGATCGAAGACCTGCGCAACTGCTTACGCGCTCGCGCCCATGCAGGCCGCCCCATCACTTATAGGGATCTTGCCGAAGCGATTAGCATGCCGCCGCCCCATCGGATTCATAATCTCACTCTGGCCTTGGAAGACTTGATGCGGGAAGATCACGCGGCTCAGCGGCCATTGTTAGCAGCCTTAGCGGTGAGCCGCGGTGCAGCCGGCATTCCAGGTCGCGGCTTTTTCCAACTTTTGACCGAGCTAGGACGTTATGAGGGCCCGGATCAAGGCCCGACGGCACAAAGCCATTACCGGCGGGAATTGGCGGCCGCCATTGACTATTGGGCCAACTGCCCGGAAAAGGCACCTTAAGAGCCAAATCTTGTGTCCGGATCAAAGTTGGGCCACTTTGTGCCCTTAGACACGGAATGATTTGGGGAATCCACCGGCCTTTGTGGCCGAAGGTGTCGTCGCGGGGGAAAATGGTCGCCATCGTCAGCAAAGCGGCTCAAAAGCATATTGAGACCCTTGAGGCCGGTGATGAGCTGCGCCTGCGCCTGGCCGGTGACTGGACCACCTTTAGTGTCGGTCAGATCAACAGGGAACTGGACCGTATATCCGGGACTCGAAAACGGATCGTGATCGACATGACGAGTATTTCCGCCTTGGACACTGCGGGCGCCTGGCTGGTGCACCGGACTCGGCGGGAATGGGCCAAGGCCGGTGCCGAGGTCGCGGTGGATGGCGCTTCGCCCGCTTTCCAGGGGCTTTTGGAAACGGTGGCCAGCCACGATTCGGTCTGCCCGCCCGCGCCTAAGGGTCACGACCCCTTGAGCGACATGGTAGTGCGCGTGGGTGCGGCCACCACCTCTGCCGGGGCCGCGGCACGGGACCTGATCGCCTTTTTGGGGCTAACGGTAGTCGCCACTTTTCGCTCGCTGCTCAATCCGAGGCGGATCCGCTTTCACGCCCTGGTCACCCAGATGGAGCAGACCGGCCTGAATGCCCTGCCCATCGTTGGGCTGATCTCCTTCCTGGTCGGCGTGGTCCTAGCCTATCAGGGTGCCGACCAACTGGCCCGCTTCGGGGCGCAGATCTTTACCGTAAATTTGGTCGCCATCGGGGTCTTGCGGGAGATGGGCATCCTCTTGACGGCAATCATCGTCGCCGGCCGCTCGGGCAGCGCCTTTACAGCCCAGATCGGCACCATGAAGGTCAACGAGGAGATTGACGCCCTGCGCACCATCGGCCTGGACCCCATCGACGTTCTGGTGATGCCTCGCGTTCTGGGCCTGGTGCTGGTGCTGCCTTTACTCACCTTTTACGCGGATCTGATGGGTCTCTTGGGCGGCGCGGTAATGGCCTCAGTGACCTTGGATATCTCTCTGGTGCAATTTGCCCGGCAGTTGCAAGATGCGGTGCAGGTCAAGGACTTTTGGGTTGGTATGATCAAGGCGCCCTTGTTCGCCTTTATCATTGCCCTGGTGGGCTGCTACGAAGGCCTTCAAGTGGCCCGCAGCGCCGAATCCGTCGGGCGGCAAACCACCCGCGCCGTGGTGGAATCCATCTTCCTGGTAATCGTGCTGGACGCCATGCTTTCCATCCTCTTTTCGGTGATCGGGATCTAGGGTCATGGACGATCACCGCTCCGGCGCCAATACCGGCAGCACTCCCGGCGACATCATCCAGGTCAACGGCCTTAAAACCCAGTTCGGCAGCCAGGTGATCCACGACGGGCTGGATTTCGCCGTGCAGCCCGGCGAGGTCATGGGCGTGGTGGGGGGCTCGGGTACGGGCAAGTCCGTGCTCATGCGAACCATTGTGGGCCTCAATCGAGCTCGCGCAGGGCAAATTTGCGTGTTTGGCGAGGACACGGCCTCCCTGTCGCCCAAAGCCGCCCGGGCCATGCAGGCGCGCTGGGGAGTTCTGTTTCAAGACGGGGCACTCTTTTCCTCCCTTACGGTCGTACAAAATATCGAGGTACCCCTGAAGGAACACCGCAAGCTGGATAAGGCCCTGCGCCGGGAGTTGGCCGAATTGAAGGTCTCGCTGGTAGGCCTGCCCCCCGATGCTGCCCATAAGTATCCTTCCGAACTGTCCGGCGGCATGCGCAAGCGCGCCGGCCTGGCGCGCGCCTTGGCGCTGGATGCAGAGATCCTCTTCCTGGATGAGCCAACGGCGGGCCTGGACCCCATCGGCGCGGCCAATTTCGACAACCTGATCCGCGAACTGCAATCGGCTCTGGGGCTGACAGTGGTCATGGTCACCCACGACCTGGACTCTCTCTTTGCAATCTGCGACCGGGTCTCGGTTTTGATCGACAAAAGGGTCAAGGTGGGCACGATCGAGCAGCTGATGAAGGAGCCAGACCCTTGGATCCAAGAGTATTTCCTCGGGCCCAGGGGCCGTGCGGCGACCGAAGCGGTAATAAAAGCTCAGTAAAAACAGGTTGATAATTTAGGCTCAATCATGTTTTCTCAAGTATCAGATTAAGAAAAAGTCCAAAATCCCACCTGAAACAGCGTACGTATTGATGAGTTAGAACCCCCATGGAAAGTCGTGCCAATTATTTGATGGTGGGAAGCTTTGTTCTTTTATTGGCCGGCGGCTTGCTGGGCTTTGTTGTTTGGCTGGGCAAGTTTCAGACGGACACCGAATTCAGCCTCTATGACATCATTTTCACCGATCCTGTGACCGGCCTGCGCGACGGCAGCGCAGTACGTTACAACGGGGTCAAGGTGGGCGAAGTGCTCAGCATCGGCCTGGACCCGGACGACCCGACGCGTGTCACGGTGGAAATCGAGATCCAAAAGCTGACCCCCGTGCGCGAAGACACGACCGCTACTTTGGAGCTAGAGGGCCTGACCGGCGGACGTTATGTGCTGCTAAAAGGGGGAGCACCCGGATCTCCCCTCTTGGCCGGCAAGGACGGCAAACCGCCGGTGATCGCGGCAGGAGCGTCGTCCTTTGAGCGGGTGCTGGAAGGCGCACCCGAGGTCCTGGACAATGTTAATGTCCTCCTGACCCGGGCCACGTCGCTTTTGAACGACCAAAATCTGGACAACATCAACCGATTGATCGCGAACTTGGCGGAGGTATCCCAGACCTTTACCGACCGTGATCAAGACATCGACAAACTGCTTGAAGACGCGGGCACCACCATGACGAACCTGCGCAATGCAACAAAGTCCCTGGAGGAGATGGCGACGGCCCTCAAATCAGACAGCCAACAATTGGTTGCACGGGCCGATTCCACGCTTTTGTCCATTGAAGAATTGGCCGGTAGCTCCAACTCGACGGTGGTGCAGGTCGGTGAAGATCTCGAGCTTTTGTTAGGCACTTTGAATGGCACGGCCGGCGTTTTGGACAGCACGCTGGTAGAAATTCAGGGCATGGTGGCTGAAAATCGCGAACCCATTCGGGACTTTACCTCCACCGGCCTGTTCCAGCTCTCTAGTTTACTCAAGGAGGCGCGCGAGTTGATCGGCGAGCTACAGCGGGTCACGACCGAGGTTGAACGGGATCCAGCCGGCTTTATTTTCGGAAACAGGAACCAGGGATATGAGCCAAACAAATAAGCGAGCCGAAGGGCCGGTGCAGGCGCTCGGGCGGCGTCGGCTCCTGCAATTCTGCGGGACCTTGCCTATGGTGAGCATGCTGGGGGCTTGCGGAAATCTGCTGCCCGGTCAGGGCCCGCCGCCGTCCCTCTTCCGCCTGACTCCGAAGAGCACCTTTCGCTCGGACCTGCCCGACGCGAATTGGCAATTGGTCTTGGAAACACCGGTTAGCGACGCCAGTTTCAACACCACGCGGATCGTGCTGCAAGAAAGCCCCACCCAGATCGACTATTACGCCAATGCGGGCTGGGCCGACCGTGCACCTGTGATGGTGCAAACCCTCATGGTGGAGTCCTTCGAAAATTCCGGCCGAATTGTTGCAGTGGGCCGCGAAGCCATTAGTTTGCGCTCGGACTTTATACTCAAATCGGAGTTGCGGGAGTTTCAGGCCATTTTCTTTGAGGGCTTTCCGCCCCTGGCCGCGGTCAATCTCAATCTGAAACTGGTCCAGATGCCGCGACGGGCCATCGTGGGATCCACTAGTTTCGCCCACAAGGAACGGGCCCGCAGCGATTCATTGGACGATATTGTTGATGCATTTGATAAGGCTTTGGGCAAAGTTCTCAAAGGCGTCGTCGAGTGGACCCTTTTGACCGGTCAGGAAGCGCTACAAAATTCTTAGGAGATCTTTTTGCGATCATGACCTTAAAAATCTCCAGTACGAGTCGGCAGACTGGTAATACTCCTAAAAATTGATTTAATATTCCTATATTAGCTCAATAATATATCCGCATAGCGCCAGCATAAAATTTATACTTATCTTCCATCTCTAAAAACCCGTACTGCGGGTTAAAATTAGGCATTTTCACATACATTGGGCTGAATAATGGGTTCGGTAAACCGCCGAGACTTGTTGAGATGCCTGACATTAAAGAATTGACCGAGCGAATCGATGGCCTAGCAATTGCCCTGACTCACCAAGCCGGAGAGCAACAAGCGACGGCCCAAAGCTTGCTTGAGGGCATTCAATCGCTGAAGTCCATTGCCGGGGGCGAGCCATCTGACACGTCACACGCCGGCCCGGAATTTGCCACCCTGGCTCAAGAGAACCAAGAACTTCGCGAGATGCTCCATGACCTGGTGCAGGCCATCGAGAGCCATACGACCGCGGCGGTCCTGCCTGGCCTTGCCGATCAAATTGCGCGGCTCTTGGCCGGGGCCCCGGAAGTATCTGAGCCGCAAGGAGAAGAGCCGGCCATTGAAACACCGAGCGAGCTCGATCCGGATATCATTTGCCTAGGGGACGATACCCAGGAAGTCTCTGAATCTGACGCGCCACCGGCGTGCCGCGACGGGGACGATACTGTCGAGCTCAACGCTTTCGATAGCCAAGAGGAAATTACTATCGAAGAGGACGATCAAAGCGCGGTCGCAACAGATCCCGAAACCAACGGGCAAGCCGATCAAGCAACCGGTGAAGAGGATACCTTCAAGTCCATCATTTCCCGCGTGAGTGCCGACATGCGCCGCATGGCCGACCAACAGCAAGCCCCCGTCGGTGAGGAGGATGCTGAAGAGGTTGAAGACATAGGCTTTGATCTTGAAGATGGCGACGAGGATGTCTCAGAGATTGACGGACCGGTAGCCAAAAACACGCCCCCGTCTGATAGCGACGAAGAGTTCCTGGACCCGGACGAAGAGTTAATCGATCTGGGCGAGGAAGACATCGACGATACCTCAATGATCGCTTGATCTAAGCGGTCGCGCAGTTTAAGGCCGCGCCTACCCCGCCACGTTTATCCGGCCACGTTTATCCAGCTGCACCGTTCAAAAGCTGGTGGGTCGCCAGCGCCATGACCTTGGCAGACTGGACCATATCCTCGATGACAACGAACTCATCGTCCTGATGGGCCAGATCCAATATGCCCGGACCATAGGCGATGCAGTCATCAAGCTGACCAATACGGGCGATGTGCTTTTGATCGTAGGTCCCCGGCGAGATCACAAACTCGGGCGCGCGACCCAAGACCTGCTCGATGGCTTGAGCCACCGAATGGGCCACGGGTGCCCCGCGCTCGGTCATGAGGGGCAACACTTCCATGATGTCCCTAATATCATAGTCAAAACCATCTCGGGTTTGACGCAGATCCTCCAGAATGCCAATCACTTCATCCTTTACCTGATCCAAGCTTTCCTCAATGAGGAAACGGCGGTCCAAGGTCAAGCGGCAAGAATCGGGAACCATGGGAGATGGCAAGCCATCAAATCCCTCGGGCTGGCCGCCGTGCAGTGAATTAAAATTGAGCGTAGAGCGCCGCGCACTTTCCGGCACCACGGGCATCGCGGTTTCTTGCTTGGCCAACTTGGGAAAGAGTTCGTCTTCCACACGGCGCAGAAAGGCCGTCATGTGCCGAACGGCGCAGTCACCGAGAAAAGGCATAGAGCCATGGGCGGGCCGGCCCTTGGTCTCTACCTCCGCCCACCACACGCCGCGGTGACCCAGACAGACCCGATCCACGTTGAGGGGCTCGGGGATGATCACATGGTCCACCCGCGGCTTGGAAAAAAAGCCTTGCCGGGCCAAATAGGCGACGCCACCGAAGCCACCGCTTTCCTCATCAGCCGTGCCCGAAATTTCGACGGCACCGGGAAAATCGGGCTGTGCTTCTAGCAGCGTTTCGACCGCGATAATCGCTGCCGCTAAGCCGCCCTTCATATCGCAGCTGCCGCGCCCATAAAGCTTGCCATCGCGGATGTCCGCCGCAAAGGGATCCATGGTCCAGCCCGGACCAACGTCAACCACATCGATATGCCCGTTGAAGTGAACACAAGGGCCGGGTGAGCGGCCCTCCTTTCGGGCAATGACATTTATTCTGGGAAAGCGGTCGCTATCCCCCACTGCCCCATGGGCCCGCTCATAGTGGACCTGGAACCCGCGTGCCGCCAAACGCCGACCGATCAACTCGGCGCAGGGTTGGTAGTACTCTCCCGGCGGGTTGACGGTGGGAATGCGGATCAGCTCTTGGGTCAAGGCAACCAGCTCGTGCCGCTTTGACTCTATGCGTTGGGAGAAGGACGAGAGCATAACGAACTCCTGAGGGATCTGTGATCCGGTTCTGGAACGTTAGCGGAAACCCGGTTCATCAAAGGTTCTTAGTTTTCGCGAATGCAGGCTTTCCACCCCGCCGTCACGCAGTTTCTTGACTGCCTCTATTCCGATACGAAGGTGCTGACCCACCCGCTCTCTATAAAAGGCTTGGGCCATGCCCGGCAATTTCAGCTCGCCGTGCAAAGGCTTGTCGGAAACGCATAGCAAGGTACCATAGGGCACTCGGAAGCGATAGCCGTTGGCGGCAATGGTCGCTGATTCCATGTCCACGGCGATACCGCGGGACAGGTGAAAACGGCGCGCCAACTCGTGCAGGCGCAATTCCCAGTCCCGGTCATCGGTGGTAAAGACCGTTCCGGTCCTCAGCCGCCGCTTGACTTCGCGCCCCGATAGGCCGGTGACATCCGCCACCGCCTGCGCCAGCGCCACCTGAACCTCCGCGATGGGGGGTACCGGGACCCAGGGCGGTAGATCCTCGTCCAACACATTATCGTAGCGCGCATAGGCATGGGCCAACACATAGTCACCCAGTTGCTGGGTTTGGCGCAGTCCACCGCAATGGCCCACCATCATCCAACAATGGGGACGCAATACCGCCACGTGGTCGGTGATGGTCTTAGCGTTAGAGGGACCGACGCCAATGTTCACCAAGGTGATGCCTTCGTGACGATCGCGCATCAGATGGTAGGCGGGCATTTGCGGCTGGGGGCGTGGCCCATCGGTAACGTTTTCCTGATCCGACAGGCGAGGGTTATGGGTGACAAAATTGCCTGGCTCAACAAAGGCCTTGTAAGCGCTACCCTGCAGGACTTCCTTGCGGCCGAACTCGATAAACTCCTCGACGTAGCGCGGGTAGTTCGTGAAGACAACAAAGCGCTGAAAATACTCTGGCGCCGTGGCGGTGTAGTGTTGCAACCGCACTAAGGAGTAGTCGACACGCTCGGCCGGAAACAGAGCGAGCGGCTTTGGCTCCCCCTCATTGATCTTGTAGGTACCGTTGACAATAGAATCATCGATGCGCGAGAGATCCGGGATGGGAAAGATATCTTGCAACAGGCGCGTACGCTCTTCCGGCAACGCCGAATCAACCGCCTCGACAACAAAAGGCAAAGGAATGGGCGTGTTGCTGATGCCAACCTGGATCGGGACTTCATGGTTGCGGATCAAGCGCGAAAGCTGCTCGCGGTAATAGCTTTCGAACAACCGAGGCCGGGTCAGGGTGGTTCCGTAGGTACCCGCCCTCGGCAGATTGCCGTAGGAACCCGATAGATTGGGGCTGACCTGATCGGCGGTAATGGAAACACCAACATAAGGGTAACAGGGAAGCTGGGCGGGACGTTCGTTCGATCCAGCGACAAAATCGGCCATCAGGCCGCAAATCTCCGCCTTGGATTCATCGTAGATCTCGATAATACGAGCCAAGGCCGTTTCCGGATCATCGAAGGAACGAAGCTCTTTGATGTCGCCATGACCCAAGGTCGTCATTCTAAATCCCGCTGTGTTTTCTGGTCATATCAAGCCCCTCAACTGTAACAGCATCGGGGCCATTCACGCAGACAAAAATACCCCGCCTCTGACAAGCGGGGTATTAATGATTCTGCTTACAGCGCTTAAAGGGAATGGCGCGGTTTGACCATGAGATCCCTGGATTCACAGGGACCCTGCGCCGAGCATGCCGTGCCTAGACCACCGACTCCACCCATTCGGACAGCTGGTTCTTCGCCAGGGCGCCGACCTTCGTAGCGGCCACTTGACCATCCTTAAAGAGCATCAGGGTGGGGATGCCGCGAACGCCGTATTTTTGCGGTGTCATGGGGTTGTCGTCGATGTTCAACTTCGCGACTGTCAGTCGTTCCCCCATCTCCGAAGCAATTTCCTCCAACGCCGGGGCAATCATCTTGCAGGGACCGCACCATTCGGCCCAAAAATCCACTAAAACCGGCCCATCGGCCTTAAGAACGTCCTGGTCGAAGGATCCGTCCGTAATACTGGTGGTCGCCATCTGTTTCCTCGCAAGCCATCTGTAAGCCACACAATAGGGAAGCGCGCCAGCCCCTAGCCGTACACGCGCCTTCTTCGGTCGTAAATGTAGGGGGCCACCCCCCAAAACGTCAAGGTGCCAGCCCCGTCAGTTGCTCATGGCTGACCCGCATGAGGCTGGGTACGTCGGTCCACAAGAGATAACTCTCGATAGGTCGGTTTGGGTATATTGCGCTAAGCACGCTTTGGTAGCTTGCTAATTGTTTCAAATAAATCAATGGGATCTCTTCGGCCGTGCGGGGTGGTGGACGGTTGGTCTTAAAGTCAACCACGACCACCCGATCACGCCGAACCAAGAGCCGATCTATCTGCCCGGAGACTACAAAATCCGCCGTAAGACCCTCGCCTCCTCCTTGGCCCAAGCCCACCAGGGGGACCTCGGCCCGGCTATCGGGCCCGAAGAGTGCTTGATAGTCCGGGTGATTTAAAACAGCCAGCACCTCTTCCACGATCTCCCCAGAATCGAATTTCGCAGCCTTAGATGGCTCGGGTCCACCTAAAAAAGTGGCCAAATAACGCTCGGCGGCCTGACGACGCTGTTCCAAAGGAACATCGGGAAGGCTCTGCAGCAAGCGGTGGATCAACCGGCCCCGCTGGAAACGACGGCCGTCATCGGCTTGATCGTTGCGCCACTGAAGAGGTGATCGCACCGCCGGTTCCACCTCCAGCGGGCGAGACGGTGCAAGAGGGCGCGGCGGAGAGGGCTCCAGGGGTGCCGCCGTCTCAGCCCACGCCGGCAGGGCAGTGCCTTCCAAAACGGGATCGCGCAAGAGGCTACCCTCCTCCTCTTCCCGATCCCGCTGCGGGGCCTCCAGACGCCAAGCCTCCCCGTCCCAATCATCTGCCTCGCTCCAGTCCATTCGCGCCAGGGTCAAGCCGGTTTCCAGTCGAGGTCCCGCAATGCCGACATCTTCGTCAGTAAAGGCCTGTTTGATCAGATTGTACCATGCCCCAACCGGGGCCTGACGCCTGCCCTGCCAGCCCGTGACGTAGAGACGGTCTTCAGCGCGGGTCATGGCCACGTAGAGCAGACGCCGATATTCTTGCGCCGTGGCTTGTTTGGCCGCGGACCGGGCACGGGCGACCGCGGGTCCGTCATAGCTTTTGTTCAGGGGCCATACCGGCAAACTGCCCTGATCGTTGAGCCACAAGAGGCCGGGCCGCTCACGAGGCTCGGCCATAGTATCGGGCAAGATGACAATGGGTGCCTGCAGACCCTTGGAGCCATGCACGGTCATGATGCGAACCAGGTTGTCACCGTGTTCCAGGTCTCGCTTTATCTCGGTTTTACCCAGCTCCAACCAGTGCAAAAATCCCTCAAGGGATGCGACCGACTGGGTCTCGTAACTTTGCGCCAGGCCGAGAAACTCCTCAATGGGATCTGCCGCCTCGGGCCCCAAGCGCCGAAAAATCTTTTGCCGCCCGCCTCTGGCGCCCAGGATATGGACGAAAAGATCGTAAGGCCTTTTGAAGTCCACCAAATTCAGCAGTTCGGAAAGCTCATTGAAAATCTCTCGATAGCTGTCGCGATGAGGGGAGGCTGTGGGATCCCCTCGTGCCGCCAAGGAGAGGGCCTGCCAAAGGCTGGATGGGCGATCATGGGCCAGCTCAAAAAGCTGTTCTTCGTTCAGATTGAATAGGGGGCCTTTCAAGACGCTCGCGAGGGTTAAGTCATCCTCGGGCAATAATAAGGCCCGGCCCAGCGCGACCAGATCCATAACCGCCAACTGTTCCGTGAGAACCATACGGTCGACCCCCGCCACCGGCACGTCCAAGGCCTTGAGTGCGCGCACCAACTCGTCGACTAAGGCGTCGCGCCGGCGCACCAGGATCAGGATATCGCCCGCCCGAACAGGGCGCTTCTTGGAGGCTAAGATGCCATCGGGATCGACGGTCCCACTAGGCGATGTACCGGCTTCCTGGATCCAACCCGCCACCTTTTGCGCAATGTACTGAGCCAGACGGGTGCGAGCCGGTAGGTCACCGCGCCGGCTGAGCGGCGGCTCCCAAGCTTGGATAGACTCGGCTTGAGGCGCGAGAGCAATAGGCCATAGCTCCACCAAACCCCCTTGGCCTTGCCGTACCGCATGGTGCTTAAGGGTCCGGTCCGGGGCCACCACGCCATCGCCTGCTTGCGGGTGGGCAAAAACCCGATCGACCAGATCCAAGACCGGCAGGGTGGAGCGGAAGGAGACGCCCAGATCCACAGACTCCCAGCCCTGCTCGGCCTCCAACACCCGGCGCTCGAAATAGAGCTGCATACGGGCGAATTCAGCCGGATCGGCCCGCTGAAAGGAAAAGATCGATTGCTTGCCATCGCCAACCGCGAAGATGGTGCGCGGCCCGGTGACGGCGCCCTTGCCCTGTTCAGCGCCATCACCGGCGAAAAACTCATCGGTCAAGGCCTGGATCACTTGCCACTGATCCGGATTGGTGTCCTGGGCTTCGTCGATTAGGACGTGATCCAGCCCCCCATCCAGCTTGAAGAGAACCCACGGCGCAACCCCCGGCCGGCGCAAGAGGTCGCGAGCCTTTAAAATCAGATCATCGTAATCCAACAAGGCCCGCTCTTCCTTGCGGCGTTGGTAACTTTGCAAGACCGCGGCGCCAACGGTGAGTAGCGCCGTGGTGGCTTCCGCCACCGCAAGGGCATTAAGCTTGTCCCTGACCTCTTGCAGACGATCCGCCTCAGCCATCAGGATTGCCTCGCCATCCGGCGCCTGGGCCAAAGCGTCCTTATGGATCAGCTTGCTATAGAGATCACCACGCCCTCCGTCAGTAAAAAAGGCCTTCAGGTAGCCTTCAAACATATCCCTTCTATTAGATGGACTTGCCATCCAGGCAGCCATAATCTCACCGTGAGAGCGGTCGGTTTTGCCACCCTGACAGAGTGCATCCGCGACACGGCGCAGAGCGGCCCCATCGAAGGCATCTTCTTGGCAGGCTGCGTGAAGAACGCTTTCGTGGCTTTCGCCGGAGGTTAAACCCAAACGATCACAGGTAACCTGACAAAGACGATCGATGTCACCGAATTCTTGCAACAGGCGGATAATTCGGCCTCTCTCGCGGATCAGATTTGACAATAGCTCTGTAAAGGTCGTCTCAGCCGCATAGCGAGCAACCTGCTGCAAGGCTTGTGAGGTTGCAGCACTGGGCAAAGCCTCCTGCCCGGCCAAGACGGATAGCCGAGCATCCTCTAACAGCTCTTGGGCTTGTCGCTCCTCCAAGACGGCGAATTGGGGCGGGATGTCCGCCTCCAATGGAAAGCGTCCGAGGAGAGATTGGCAAAAGGCATGGATGGTTTGGATCTTCATGCCGCCGGGGCTATCCAAGGTCAGGGCAAAAAGCTGACGGGCCCGCTCGATCTCCCGGTCTCGTGGCGACCGATCCAAAAGGCCTTGGAGGTCACTTGCCAATTTTTCCGATGATGCCACGGCCCAGTCGGAGAGTGTGCGCGACAAGCGATTGGCCATCTCCGCCGCTGCCGCCTTGGTGAAGGTAAGACACAAAAGACGACCGGGCGCGCAACCGCTTAGCAACAGGCTTAAGACCCGGTCCGTCAAAACCTTGGTCTTGCCGCTTCCCGCCGAGGCGGCCACCCAAACCGAAGCGCGCGGATCGGCGGCCTGGCGTTGCCCCTGAGTCGCCATATCCCGAAGGGCTGAAACCATCGCCTGATCAGCGCTGAGATTCCTATCGGGACCTAACGGATTCATGCCTCCCCCTCTTCACTAGACCACTCTTTAATGCGCGCCAAATGGTGATAGTCACTGTAGCGGGGACCATGTTCGGGGCGTGGTACAGCGGGATAAGGTGTCTCCGCCTTGTCGAAGAGAGCGACAAGCGCCTCTAGACCCGACAGACTTTCGACGATCAGCTCGGCCAATGATCCTTTTTTGGGGGCCTTCACGGGGTAAATCCTTCCCGCCGGCGACCCGCCCGTCAGGCGCCAAAATGCCAAGTCTGACACATCCAATTTGGGAAGGTCCGGGAAGCCACCTGAAAGAGCAATGGCGCCTTCCAATGGTAATTGGGGTGACAAGCCGAGGGCAATCTGATCCGACTTGGGTGGTTCGCCGGTCTTGTAGTCCAAAATCGCGGCGGTGCCGTCCCGCAAGATATCGATACGGTCCGCCTTGGCGGTCAATTCAAAGGGACCAGCCGGGGCCGCCAATACCAAGCATCCGGAGACCTCCACGGTAGACCTGGATAAGCTGTCCCGCCTTTCCGATTCCACGTCACAGAACCATTTTGCAAGCCGCAAGAAGCGTGATCGGGAATAGGTCCAAAGCCCCGGCCGGACGGTCAATTCTTTAAAGGCGTCCTTGGAACAGGAAATTAAGGCCGCGTAAGGATCACCAGGCAGACGATCGGGATAGCGTGTGAGAAACAGCTCCAAGGCCCGGTGCACCAAGGTGCCCCACTCCGCCGCGCCCGGATCCGCATCGAGGGGATCAAGCTTGCGCAGGCGCAAGATTTGCTCGGCGTAAAGACCGTAGGGGTCGCGCATCCAGGTTTCGATCCGGGTCACCGAAAGGCGGCGCGGGCGTGCCTTAACCGGCGGACGCGGTGCCGGCGGGCCAGTTGGCGTCACCTCAGCGGTGGCGTCCAGATTGGCGGCCCACTGGCGCCAATCGCGGTCAGTCTGGCCCAGCAATCCTGGGAAGTTGCCTTCAATTGCCAACCCCTTGCACAAAGCCTCGAGCCGGACCAGCCACCGTGAGGGCACGGTCGGCGCGCCCGCGATCCGGGTGGAGCGTGTGAGAACCACTTCCCGTGCTCCACAACCTTGCAGGAAATCATGGGCGGATAGGCCGATCCGCCGCTCGGGCAAAGGCAACCCGAAGTCTTTCATCATAGGCCGGCTCAGCCACGGCCCTGGGTCGCTTTCAGCAGGCCAAACCCCCTCGTTCAAGCCCCCCAGGATGATCAGGTCCGGCTGCAGCAGACGGGCCTCCAAGGGGCCAAGGATCGCCAAGCGGGGGTGCTGCCCAAAGCGAGGCCGAACCGCGTGACCCGCCATGAGCCCAGTTAAAAATGCGGGATAGCGCCGCGGATCAAGATCGGGAAAATTATCCGCCTCGGCCAAGAGATCGGCGCAGAAAGCAGCAGCCGCCTCGCCGGCTTCGCCCTGCCAGAGCCTTAGACCGGCCGATCCGCTTTGAGAATCGTCTTCATTCCCCGTACATAAAACCTCCGCCGCCGTTAGGTGGGCGACTAAGAGGGACTTGAGGCTGCTGCTTGTCTGCTGAAAAAGCGCTTCCAGGGGCGCCAAGTGGTCGACCACGCCGTCAAGCCAGTTTGCCAAGTCTGCCTTGTGATCACCACCAGCCAGAACATCCTGCAGGCCGGATAGGCCATCGCCGGGGCGCGGACCATGCAAAACTGCTGTTTCCAAGCGGCGAACCATGTGACGAAAAGCACCGGGGGTCTGCCCGCCGCACACCAAAGGATGCTTTAAAAGTGCCAAAAGCGGCACCGGAGCCCAACGAGCTGCGGTCGCCTCAGCCAGCAGGCGTAATAAGCCACCGGGCGGTGTCTGAGCCAAGGGAATACCCGCCGAATCATCCAGGGCGACATCCCAGCGGGCCATTTCGCTGGCCACGCGGCGCGCCAAACCCCGATCCGGGGTTACCAATGCGGCGGTCTTGCCGGGTGTTTCCAGGTTATGCCGAAGAATCAGGGCGATGACGGCCGCCTCCTCCCCAACGGCGGCGCAATCGATCCGGTTGAGGCCGGAAAGGGCATCCCGCGCTGCCTCAGGTTCGATAGCGGCCAGCCAATCGGGCCAGCCCGCTGTGGCAGCGGCCGGCCAAAGGGCCGCCGCCAGTAAGCGTCCCCGTAAATCGGTGGTCTTTGACTCAGAACCCTCGTCAGGGTCGCACATCGGTGTTGTTGGCACCGGGTCTGCTGACCAAACTTTCACCTGGTTTCTCTCGACGCTCAGCGACTGCAAAAGATGCCTCAACCCGAATTGGGGATGGGTCGCATCGCTCTCGATTTGATGCCAGACGTCATCGGGCGCGTGCAGATCCAGACCGGGTAAAACGATCAGACCCGTGGGAAGATCCAACACCGCCTTCATCAACAAGGCAGTTGCCGGAATCGAGCCAGTAGAGCCCGCCACAACCACGGGGCCATCAGGCGGATGGTTCCGCCAATGCGCGACCTGGGCTTCGGTTAAGAGATGGCGCCGACGCGCCGGACCTATGGCGCCCTCCTCCTGCTCGATCTTCGGCCAGTGATGGGTGATGATGCGGAGAAATTTGAGGGTCTCTCCCCAATGGGCCGCATGTTCGCGGGGCACCAGTTCCGCCAGTTTATCGAAATCTAGATTTTCCGTCTCCGTCTGGTCGAGGAAACGGGCCAGCGCGTCGGCCAGAGCCACGGCTTGATCTTCCCCTGCCGGCTCTTGCGGACCAGACCGAGAGGATTTCTCAAGCCACAGCCAGACCAGACGGGCCAGTTTTAGCCTGCGGGATAAGGGGTTGACCGCCGGCGGAAGAGACAATCCCAGTTGCCCGGACGGGCCGTCCAGATCCTGGGAGAGAACCAATTCCTCTTCGTCCACGTCACCGAGGGGTACCAATCGGGGCAAGATCAAGGCTTGCCCGTCGGCCGCGCGCAAAAACGCGTCCCGCAGGCTTCGGCAAGCCCGCCGCGTGGGCAAAAAGACGCTCGCGCGGGCAAATACTAAAGGGTCATCACCCCAAATATCCATGAGGCCCCTGGCCAGGTCATCGGCAAAAGGCCGCCCCGAGGGAATGGAGAAAATCCTTGGCGCATGGGCCAAACCCTCGGCAAGAGCGGTTGGTTGGTTTTCTAAACGCACCATCGCGGCCGCCTTCTAGCGGGATACGGCGGAGTCAACCGTCATGTGGTGCAGGGCATCTTCAAGTTCGCCAATCGACTCGGGCGTTCCTACATGAAACCACATTCCATCGTGACGCAAACCCCAAAGGCGCCCCGCCTCCTCCGCACGATCATAAACTTGGTTCAAGGAAAAGGCACCGTCGGGTGTATTTTCAAAAACCCGCGGATGCAGGATCTGAATACCGGCATAGATAAAGGGGGCGATTTCTCGCTCACGCCGGCGGCGCAGACGGCCCATCGGGTCCATGGCGTAATCGCCTGCCTTGCCGTCATATCCATAGGCATGCGCGGTGGAATGGGCAAGCAACAGAACATCCATCCGTTCCGGATCCCAGGCCGTGGCCAAACGGCGCAACGCCGGCGTCCATCCATCGAGCCAGCACACATCCCCGTTTATGACAAAGAATGATTCATTGCCCAAATGATCCAGAGCCGCTTTCACCCCGCCACCGGTTTCCAGAATTTCCACCTCAGGCGAGTAAATGATTCGCGGGCTCGGCCGCGCGGCCAAATGTTCTTGGATCTTTTCACCCAGGTAATGAAGATTAATGACCACCTCATCAATGCCTTGATCGTCAAGGCGGTCCAATATGGTGTCCAGGAGGGTACGGCCCTGCACCTCTACCATGGGCTTGGGGATGCGATCGGTGATCGGCCGCATGCGCTTACCAAAGCCGGCGGCCAGGATCATGGCCCGTTGAGGAGCCACTCCAGTATCAGGCATGCTGCGCCTCTTTTGCCAAGGAATGGGGGGACAGGTGGGCAGGTTGCTGACGCTTGTCGTTAGGTAACGCCGTGTCGAACCACCTCTGCACCTTCGCCAAAGCTGGATGCCTAAGGTCTCGCTGCAAGAGCCGCCACACACGTGGAATGTGCGCAAGGTACGTGGACTTGCCGTCGCGCCGACTCAAACGGGTGAAGATGCCTATGATCTTAGCACTCCGCTGCGCGCCGAGCACGGCATAGGATGTTTCGAAGTCAGCGCGATCTAGATCCGGGAAGGCTTCCAAATAATGGGTTAGGCTGTGCGATATAACGGAATTTGAAACATCCCGCCGCGCATCCTCTAGAAGGGACACGATATCATAGGTAATCGGGCCCTTGACCGCATCCTGAAAATCCAGCAGGCCGCATCGCTCCGTGCCCCTGCGGTCTGTCAACTCCATGAGGTTATCCACATGGTAATCGCGGAGCACCAGACTATCCGGCACATGACGGGTTAGCGGCCACAGCCCATCCCAGGCGGCAATGTAGTCATCCCGTTCTGTATTTGACGGTGCCCGAGCCATAACCGCCTCAAAATACCAATCGGTGAGGAGCAAGACCTCATTACGCAACAGGTCATCACTATAAGGCGCAAGCGATGCCGGACCGCCATCCCAATTTTTGTGCAGATCAATCAGCACGTCGATGGCCAGGCGATAGAGAGCCTCTTCATCTCCGCCGGCCCGAAGAGCCTCGGTAAAAGTTCTGTCACCCAGATCCTCGAGCAGCAAAAAACCCTTTTGCCTATCCAAGTGCACAGGCTTAGGGGCGGAAAAGCCGAGGCGCAAAAGTGTTTCCTGCACGGCGTGAAAAGCCGCTACGGATTCTTTGGGCGGGGGCGCGTCCATAAGCACCGCAGAAGAGTCTTGCCCTTGAACTCTGTAATAGGAGCGAAAAGAAGCATCCGCTGCTAAGAGGCCGCATTGGGCAGCTCCCCAGCCCGCGTCGGCGAGGAAGGCCGCACGGTCGACCTCCCGATCCTTCTCCCGGTCAATCTTTGGTTCTTGCTCTTGTGGTTCTTGCTTCTTTGGCACGCTTATTCGCCCAACCTTTGGCACAACTCAGCCCAGCGTCCGGCCCCCTTGATGGACATCCGCCGTCCTGAAGGTTCTTTTGCAAATTCAAGGCACAGGGTCAAGCCATCCCCCCTCAGCAAGCGATCCCGCCAGTCTGCCAGACGGCTTGGCCACTCGATCACCACGATGCCTTCCGCCAGGGCCTGATCCAGGCCCAGTTCAAAAACTTCCTCCGGATCTTCGAGTCGGTAAAGATCGAAGTGCCATAAGCTTGCCGGATCTCGGGGATAAATCTGCACCAGGGTAAATGTAGGGCTCGGCACCTCTTCCGCCTGCCCGCCTTGAGAGCCTATGTCACCTGCGCGGGGCAGCGCATTCACCAGGGCGCGTGTAAAAGCGGTTTTCCCCGCCCCCAAATCCCCTTCCATGGCCAACCAATCGCCAGCCCTGAGCAGGGGCGCGATTTGCTTGGCCAAGGCCGCTGTAGCCGCCTCATCGCAAAGATCTCGCCACACCAGGGCCGCTTTATCGACTTCAGTCATCTCCTCAGCTCATTCCGTCACTCGCATCTGCCACCCAAACGGCTTAAGCTCGAATCGTGCCACACACGGGGGATTCGGCCAGCGCAAACACTTTTAAAAAAAGGCCCTATTTGCTTTCGCCCCGCCAGCGATCCGTCGCTCGCCTGTCCTTTTTGGTGGGTCGGCCGCTGCCGCTCTCTCGTTTGGCCACGGGGGGCGGGGTGCCTTTGGGCAGACGGCTCGCGCGCTCCGGCGGTTTTAGGTCTTCGTAGAGCTGCTGCGCCTCACTGGCGGGCCCCCGTCGGCTGGTCAAGGCCAGAACCTTAATCACCCGTATGTGCTGGCCTTGCGGGAACGTCAAGATCATGTCGGGGCGTACCGTCATATGCGCCTTGCTCACCGCTTGCCCCGCCACCCGAACCTTGCCCCCGTTGCAGACTTGGGTGGCCAAGCTTCGGGACTTAAAAAAACGGGCGTACCAGAGCCACTTGTCCAGGCGCAGGCCCTCTTCGCTCACGTCTTGCCCCTGCTCACGTCTTACTTCCCGAGGCCGATCGCCCGGCAACTCCCCTGTCCCGCTTGCCGAGGGGGCGATTTGTTTTGAGCACCTGTAGCACGGCAAAGGGCGAATCGGAGGGCGAGCTACCCTTTTTACCCTGGACCCGCCGCCGTTTTTTTGACCCGGTTCTTTGCCGCTTCTCGTAGAGTCGCAGATCGGCGTTCTCCCCTCCTGCGGCACGGTTCTTATTCACCGGGCGATATCCCAGGCTTAAGAGAACTGCGGCTACCTGTGCGTCTTCCAGGCCCTGTTTCTTCTTAAAAGCCTCCGTGACGACGAAACCCTTAGCCTGATCGCTCAGGTCTTGTTTCTGAACGCTTTCGTGCTTGTGGGTCTGATAGGCAAGCTGTTCGACCAGGTCGCTGCGCAGGGCTACGGGCGCGCGGCCCTTATGCTTGAACACACAAAAACCCAGAGCCTGATAGAAGCCGCGATCTTGGGTTTCTTCCGCATAGAGCGCTTTGGTCTGTGCATCCGGCACGAACGGCAGCGCTTGGCCATGATAAAGAGCCCAGAGGCGGGCCAGCAGCTGGGGGCGATCCTTTTTTTGCAGGGAGGGAAGGAAGACCACCAGGCGCCCAATCCTTACACCGAGCTTTTTCAAAGTCGCACGATCCGCCTTGTCGAGCTGAGACAGCAGGGACGAAACCTGAGTCCGAGGCAAAAGCCCCCAGCCTTCCAAGAGCTGATAGGCAAGACCCCTCCCGGCACTGCCGAAGTTTGCGGTCTGAAGGGCGAATAGCGGGGCCAAACGGGCCTTGACGGCGTCCGCCAACCAAGCATCCAGGCGACGACGGACCCTGGTGATCAGCGCACCGTCCAAAAAACCGCTGGTAGTCACTTCGCATTGGGGCGTGAAGGGTGACGGCCCGGCCCGCAGGCTGGCCAAGGCTTCGCCGTTCCATGTCAGGATATCTCCAGCGAGCGCGAAACTGCTGTTCGGTGCCGCCTCGAGTTGGGCCACGCGCCGGGGAAACTCCTGCGCCAAGGCCTGGCGGGCCGCCGCCATCAAGGGGCGCGATGTCGCCGGATCCGCCTCCCCGTCCAGGGTAAAGCGAAAGCCCTCCAGGCGGCCCACATACTCCCCCTCGACCAAGACCTCGCCGCTGCGGCGCACTGCCCCGACCAAATCCTGCCCGTCCCGCATTCGGCGCACCAGCAAGGAGGCTCGGCGGTCCACAAAGCGCTGCGTCAGCTTCTCATGTAGCGCGTCGGAGAGGCGATCTTCGATAGCCCGGGCCTTTTCCTGCCAGGCCAGCGGGTCCCGCAGCCAATCCCCCCGATGAGTGATATAGGTCCAAGTACGGATATGGGCGATCCGGGTCGATAATTGGTCGATGTCGCCGCTGGGCACGTCCAAGCGACCCATCTGGCGGGACACCCAGTCTTCCGGCAAGCGGCCATCGTGCTGACGCAGAAAGGCATAGGTCTTACTGAGCAAACGCAGATGCTCATCGGACAGGATCTTGCGATAATCGGGGATCTGGCACACCTCCCACAACAGCTCCACCGCCTGGCGGTTCCGCGTCAGCTCCAAAATCTCCGAGTCCTTCACCAGAGCAGCCAGGGCTTGGTGATCCTCACCGTCCCGCACACGCAGCAATTCGGGCGCCGGCGGGGATTTTTCCAGGCTGCGCAGGAGGCGCTCAGGGCTATTGAAGTCTAAGGATCGGTTGCGCCAATAGAGCCAGCGCTCTGGGTCGAAGCGATGACTCTCGATCGCCTCGATGGTGTCCTCGTCCAGGCCGCCGATCTCGCGGGTGGTGCCGAAGGTGCCGTGGCTCATATGGCGGCCCGCCCGGCCGGCGATTTGCGCCAGCTCAGCCGGTGTCAGGCGCCGGGGGCCACGCCCGTCGAACTTTCCGACGCGGGCAAAACAGACATGATCCAAATCCAGGTTAAGGCCCATTCCGATGGCATCCGTCGCCACCAGATAATCCACATCGCCGCTTTCGAAGAGGGCCACCTGCGCGTTACGGGTCCTCGGGCTCAGGGCCCCCAAAACCACAGCCGTGCCGCCTCGGCGACGGCGGATCAATTCCGCGGTCCCATAAACCTCGGCAGCTGAAAACGCCACGATGGCCGAACGGGGCGGCAAGCGATGGATGGACTGGGGCCCGGCCCAGGTCAGCTTGGAAAAGCGGGGTCGGGACAAGAACTTGGCCTCGGGCACCAGGCGTTTGAGGACCGTCTTGACCGTTTCCGCCCCCAAGAACATGGTCTCGCAGGTGCCGCGCGCGTGGAGCAGCCGGTCGGTGAACATGTGGCCCCGCTCCGGGTCGGCGCAGAGCTGAATCTCGTCGACCGCCAGAAACTCCACCGGCCGGTCCAAAGGCATGGATTCCACCGTGCAACAGAAGTATTTCGCCCGCGGTGGTACGATCTTTTCCTCGCCGGTCACCAAGGCAACTCGGGAGGCTCCTTTGATTTTGACGATGCGGTCATAGTTTTCCCGGGCCAGCAAGCGCAGGGGAAAGCCGATCATGCCATCGCCGTGGCCCAGCATGCGTTCGATGGCAAGATGGGTCTTGCCGGTGTTGGTGGGGCCCAGAACGGCCGTGACGGTTCGGGATGGATGGACAGTCATGCCTCGTACAATCGACGGCCCGACAGATCCTTGCAAGCCTTTCGATCGGGCCCAAGCGACCCGCGGACCGCGCCGGCCCTCTCCACTTTAACAGGGAGGTCGATCATGAAGGCGCTTCAACAGAGTCCTTCATAAGGATCCGGGGGTCTTGCGAACCGAGACAAAATGACACATATGACTTCCGCGAGCCCGCGAAGGTCCGCAGATACCGCTCATCGGGCGTTTTGCCCAAATCCCAGCCAAGTTAATTCAAAAAAGACCCATGACCCAAGAACAGCTCTCTTTTCAGGCCGAAGTCAGCCGCTTGTTGGACATCGTCGCCAACGCCCTCTATTCCAATAAGGAAATCTTCTTAAGAGAATTGATTTCCAACGCCTCGGACGCCTGCGACCGCTTGCGCTATGCCTCGATCACCGCGCCCGAGCTGATTGCAGATGGCGGCCCCTTTGAAATTCGCCTGGCCAGTGATAGTGCGGCCAAGACCCTCGCCATCTCGGACAACGGTATCGGCATGGACCGCTCAGACCTGGTGGAGAACTTGGGCACCATTGCCCGCTCGGGTACCGCGGCCTTTATGTCGGATCTGGAGCAAAAGGAAGACGGCGCCAACCTGATCGGCCAATTCGGCGTCGGCTTTTATTCCGCCTTTATGGTGGCCGACCGAGTGGAGGTAGAAAGCCGCAAGGCCGGCGAGCCGCAAGGCTGGCGCTGGACCTCCGACGGCAAGGGCGCCTTTTCCGTCGGCGAGTGCGACAGCGCGCCAGATCGAGGCACAAAGATCACCCTTCACATTAAAAAGGGCCAAGAAGAGTTTCTGGATTCGACCCGCCTGAAGCACATCGTTAAGACCTATAGCGACCATATCGCCATTCCCATCAAATTAACCGCTCCGGAAAAGGCCGAAGGGGAGAAGGAGGATGCTAACGGCGAGGAAGAGTCCCTCAACGTGGCCTCGGCCTTATGGGCTCGGCCAAAGTCGGAGATCACCGACGAGCAATACAACGAATTTTATCACCATGTGGGACAGGGTTTCGACACGCCTTGGCTGCGGCTGCATTTCCGCGCCGAAGGTAAGATCGAGTATACGGGCCTGCTCTTCGTCCCCTCCGCCAAGCCTTTTGATCTTTTTCACCCGGACCGCAAGAATCACCTAAAACTCTATGTTCGGCGAGTCTTCATCACCGATGACTGTCCCGAATTGCTGCCCCACTATCTGCGTTTTCTGCGCGGCGTCATCGATACCGAGGACCTGCCCCTCAACATCAGCCGTGAGTTGCTGCAGCACAATCCAATGCTGGCCAAGATCCGCGCCGCCATCTGTAAGCGCGTGATCGGCGAGCTAAAGAAGCAGGCCAAAAAGGACGTCGAGGGCTATGCCGCCTTTTGGGATAACTTCGGCGCCGTCCTCAAAGAGGGGATTTATGAGGACCAGGAACAGCGCGCCGCCCTTTTGGAGCTGGCTCGCTTTCGGGTCGTATCCGGCGACGGCCAGGTCAGCGACCAACTCACCAGTCTGGCCGACTACGTCGCCCGGATGAAGGAGGGCCAGGACGAGGTCTATTACATCAGCGGCGAAAATCCCGAAGCCTTGGCCAAGAGCCCCCAGTTGGAGGGCTTCGCGGCGCGAGGCATCGAAGTCTTGATCCTCAGTGATCCGGTAGACGACTTTTGGCTCTCCATGGTGCCCGATTATGAGGGCAAGGCGCTCAAGTCCGTGACCCGCGGGGATGCGGATCTAAGCAAGGTCGCCAAAGCCGAGGGTGATGACAGCCAGGAAGAGGACGATCAAGAAGGGGGCGCCGACAGAGACGTGAATGGGCTGGTGGCCTACGTCAAACTGGCGTTGAAGGACAAGGTCAAGGACGTGCGCGCCTCGGATCGACTAACCGCCAGCGCCGTCTGCCTGGTGGCCGGCGAAGGAGATCTGGACATGCACATGGAGCGGATCTTAAAGCAGCACAAGCAACTGGACCAGTCCAGCCAACGGGTGCTGGAGATCAACCCCAAGCACCCCATGATCCGCAGCTTGGCGGCTCATGTGGGTCAAGACGGCGCCGGCGAAAGCTTGGAAAACATGGCTTTTCTTCTCTTGGACCAGGCCAAGATCCTAGAGGGCGAAGCGCTGGAAGACCCGACCGCTTTTGCCGCTCGCCTGTCGAAGGTCATGGAACAAGGCATGGATAAAGGCCCAAAATAAAGATCCAGAATAGCGACCCCGATTAGAAGCCCTGAATAGGGGCCGATGCCAGGCATTCGCATGGGATTTGGGATAGGATCTTACGTTGGGCCAGGCACCGGAGCCGAGCGGCGGAAAAGAGAGGTGGGGGCGAGATTTCCCCCTAGCCTGGCGGGCCGAGCTGGTATAGTGTCCGCGCGGCTTTGGGGGGTGTTCCACCCCTCCCCTAGGACCCGTAGCTCAGCTGGATAGAGCGCTGCCCTCCGAAGGCAGAGGTCACAGGTTCGAATCCTGTCGGGTCCGCCAGTAAATTCAATAACTTAGCAGAATATTCCAAGTCCGAATTTCGGGCTATGGCCACGCTATGGTCACGCTATGGGAGAGTTATTTGATGGCTCCCCGAGATCAAAACCAGAACATTTTCATCCAATTGCGCAGCCTGGCAACAACCGTTCGCCGCATCGGTGACGGCTGGCGCGGCGACCCTGAAAGGATCGCCTTGGAGAAGGATCTGGTTGCAAGCCAGCTGCAATCCCTGGCGAGGGAGCTGGAGCGATGATCAGCAAGGAGTTTGCCGATGCGCATGACATAAAACGCCTGGCGGATTATGTCGAACAGCAAAAGCTTAAGCAGGCTCTCCAGGATCGGGCCATCCGTGAAGGCCTGGTTCCATTTGGGTCCGATGAACTTCGCTTTAGTTCGCCAAAGGTCTGGCAAGGTGTTCAAATTCCCGAGCGAAGCTGGTGTGTGCCCGGCTTCATTCCCGATCGCACGCCGACGCTCCTCTATGGTGACGGCGGCAGTGGCAAATCACTGCTGGTGCAGATGCTCATGACCTCAGCCGCGACGGGGATGGACTGGTTGGGCCAAAAAGTCGATCCGCGCCGAGCTTTGGGGTTTTTCGCTGAGGATGAAATTGAAGAGCTGGCCCGCCGGCAGGCCAATATCAATGAGGCCATGGGCTTGGAGTTCGAAAATCTTGACCGCATGGCTTGGACAGGTAGACCGGGGCAACTCAACCTTCTTGCAGATTTTGATCCACAAGCGGGCCTATACCCAACAGAGCTGTACGAACATCTATTGGCCCAAGCCATGGAGTTCGAAGCCGGCCTTGTCATCATCGACACATTGGCCGAGACCTTCGGCGGAAATGAGGTTATTCGGAATCACGTACAGCTTTACTTGTCCTGCATAGCTGGGAACCTGGCGCGCGAGATCAATGGCGCCGTTGTCCTCTTGGGACACCCCAGTGTGGAAGGCATGCGGAACGGCAGAGACACATCTGGCAGCACACAATGGAGCAATGGCGTCCGGTCGCGGCTTACGTTGAAACGGGACGAGGACAATCCGGAAATTCGGATATTGACCCGCGCCAAAGCAAATTATTCAGACATGAAGGGCGAAATCAGGCTTCGCTGGGATGATGGTTTTTTCCATGTCATCCAGCCGCTAAACAGTACCCTTTCAGGCATTGAAGAACAAAACTGTGAGCGTGTTTTTCTCGAAGGGCTAGAGAAGCTGCTTAAGCATGGTTTGACCCCGGGCCCATCAAAGCACTCACCACACTACGCCCCAAAGTTGATTTTAGAGTACAAATTGGGCCAAGGCCGGAAGCTAAATGAGTTAAAGAATGCCATGACCGATCTGCTCAATTCCAATCGAATCAGATTAGCCAAATCATCCGACTCCAAGTCCAGACAAAAGGATGTTATCGAGATCGTCAAATGGGAAAGCTCATGACTGATTACCTGCCTTCAAGGTTGTTCGTGGTTGTCTGTAAGTCGTTGATTCTCTTAGCTTCAATGGGTTGCTTAAAGGTTGCTCAAGGTTGGTCGCAAGTCATTGAATTCATTGACTTCAAGGTTGTTCCGCAGGTTAGGGGTATATATAAATATATACCCCCCTCCAAGGAGAAAGGGGGGTATAGTATTTTAGAAGCTTTTTGTGCTTCTTGCACTCATCCGAACATACTTGCTGCTATTATTGAGGATGAAAAACTCGGTAAAGTCCGCCGATCACTTCTGAGGTACCAAAAAAATCGCTGGGTTCAAATTGTGCCAACGCTGAATTCTATTACAGAGCTTCGCTTAGACATCCAAAGCCGATCGAGTCCGAGTCCCGTCGCCGCAAGAACTTTGTCAATGCCCAGGTTTCATGGACCTCGAATTCCGCATTCGAACTTGGGGTCCTTCCAAAGCACCAAGACGGTCGCGGGGCGGCTCAGCGCGGTTGCCTAGACTCGATTAAAACAAAATTCGGCATTGCTTTGTTGTTTTTCTTGATATTTAGAACAATGGAAGCGATTGGAATGCAATTTTCGGCCTTAGTTAAACCAAGCCCTGTCATTGAAGAGGTTGTAAGGGCAATCATTTGCTCCGAAGCCGACCTCGGTTAAATGCTTGCTTTTCGTCCTATAGCGGCGGGGAATAGAGATTCGTTCTGACCCGGGCGAATGACCAGATTGGTCGATGTCAGACTGGCAAGTTTCGAAATTGTGTCACAGGTCGTTGCCTTTCGACAGCTCCTCGAAGAATAAGCCCGCAATGCCTGCGATTTGTCTCATGAACGCGCCTGCAATCTCATTGCCTAAACATGCCGTGCACTCGCCAGAGCCTCTGCAATTTGCCGATGCCGGGTGAGCCAGTATCGGCATTGGTTGAGATTGCAATGGCGCTGCCCTTTAAACCCACATTCTCAAGGATTCGCGTGCCGGGTGAGACTTTGCCTCCGAGCCGTTTGAGATAGGCGAAACTATTTCCTTCGCTGCCCAGGACCGCCACAACGATTCTGTCTTCGAGCCGCGATATCTCCCTATCAGTCAGATTCTCGACGGCTTCCAGCACAGCTATATCTCCGCTCTGGATGACAGGGTAGGCGCTGTCATCAACTACGCGCACGGCAACGAGCTTTCTGTCCAGAAGTTTGCTGGTTGCGACCGGACAGGCTTCTTCTTTTCCGACAAACCTTTCCTGGTCGTATAGCACGCCAACAATCGGCAGAAGAAGCGTCTTTGCCCTGGGGAGCAGCAGGGTTGGTGGAACCCTATCCGTGCCCCACCGATCGCAGGCCAGGGCAATGCGCGAGGGGTCGCGCGTATCACCAAAAAATCGACGACAGTAAATTTTGTTACCATTGAGGGCGATAACGGCATCGCCGTCACGCGCTTCTCTGTCGAGGGACACTGCTACTACCTGCCCCTGCAGTGCCAGAGCGCCGAGGCCCGGAGACCGTACGCCGTAAAGAGCAAAATCGCCAAGTACGCCAAAGTCAAAAACCTCACCCACCGCTGCCGCTGCCAGTCTGTCGGCGTGGCTTCGCGCGCTAACTTCTCCTAGCAGCGGGATTGGTGCTTTGTTCAAGGCAACTCGGTCGGGCGGCCGTGGCAGACTTGCGAAGTAAAGGTCCTTGTCCTCACGTGTAAGGCGTCCCATGAACCGGGCATAGGAAGCCGAACAACTACGCAGCAGCCTGTCGATTTCCTTGAACGGCTCCGCTACTTCTCCCGCCTCATGCGGTGTCACTTCATAAAGGCGGTGATGCGCCTTGTTGATAATCTCATAGAACGGCGCATTGTCCCTTAGCGCCGCATGGGCCAGCAAAGCCTGGAAGGGCGGTTCTTCGAACGGGTGTTCGCCGTTATTGTGAGCGGAACGCACCGACTGGATCAGATCAGCCAAAGTGGGCTTGTGCATGACCATCGGATCGGTTGCCAACAGGTCCCAAAGCCGATTTTCCACGTAAAGGCGGACCGTGCTGACGAACTGTTGCGCTTTGGCCGCGTTGTTTTCGTCTTCCTGCAATTCCCGAAGGCGTTCGAAAATCTCCTCCACAGCAGGGCTAACCCCGGCCGTCAACCGGGAGCTGGAAATTGGATTAAGCGTCCAAGCATGCCACGTCGGAGTGACGGTCGAGCGGTCGGGCAATTTGTCCCGGATCGATGCGATAAACCTGTTGTCGTTCGACGTAATCAAGGGGTGCATGCCATGTCCCGGCATTTGGGGAATCGCCGCCGCGAGGTTTTCCGCATTGATCGGGTCAAAATGCGTTTGAGGATCGTCAAGGAGTATGCAATCCATCCCGCCGAGCCGGGCGTTAACGCGGTCCCACAGACTGAAGACGAATGCCCACACACAGGCACGCAAAAGCGAAGCGTTCATGATTTTGTAGGCCGGGACCTGCATCCCTCCGATGGCTGCGCGCAAACCGAACCTCGTTTCCTCGCCAACATCTATACCGCTATAAGCCGGACCGCCCTTGTAGTGGGGGCTGTAGATTGTGCCGAGCCAGTTTCTGGTGTCTGTTTCGAGGGCCTGGATCAATCCTGAAACCTGCTGAAACACAAGGCCCTCAAATCCTGCAAACGCCTCGATGGCCGTTGCTGCCTCGTCAATCAGGACCAGGCGCGTGATGTAGCCGACAGATTCTTTGCGCGTCCTTTCCAGGTCGTCGAGCTGCCGTAGAATCGAGACTATGGGCGCCGTGTTCTCCACGCATTTGCGCACGGCCTCGATTTGATCGTGCAATGGTCGTTCTTGGGCAGTGCTCTCTTCTTCGGCTTCCACTCTTGCTGCCACGCCGATATAGCGCTCAACAAGGGCTTTGATCGCCTCCGTGCTTTCAGCACGATGCCGGGATAATTCCACTGCCTTGACAATATCGCCAATTCGCTGGTCAAGTGTGCCGTTCCTGAACTCCTCAGGCAGATCGATGGGCTGCGGCACGGGCGCATCAGGCAGCTTATTGTCCCTGACTGCAACTTCCCAGACCTGTCCGGCATTCTTTTTCAGCGGCGCCAGCCGGTTTGCAAACGCCCGGTGGGCCAGAAGATCTTCGACATACGCCCTGTGATAAATGCTGAGGAGATCGTCAGGAGGGGTTTTGTCGGTAAATGCGCGCAGGCCCCCGGGCAGGCCATCCAAAAACTCACGCGCAGCATCCCGTTCCCACTCGTCGGCACCCTTGGCGGCATCTGAATCCACTTTACTGCAAGCTGCCAAGGCGTCCTTCACCGCTTTGTCGAGAAGGGCATCCGGTGGCACCTTTTCGAGGTCGGCGCCGCAGACGGGACAATCCTTTAGTTCCGTGTCCTGATGATGTTCAGCATGCCAGGCCGCCACCTTCGCGTAGAGCTGCCAGCGGGCCGATTCCTTCTTGTTCCGCAGCCTTTCGGCTACGGCCTTCGCGCGCTTGACCAGGTCCTCAATGAGCGTATCCGCGGCCGTGCAGTCTTCATCGGAAACTGCACGCAGATTCTTTATGACAGCAACCGAAGGCAGTACAGCAAGAGACGACGGTTTGAGTACATCGGCTGCCTCACCGAGCTGCTGTAACAGGGCTTTGACCTCATCGTCGGACGCAAGTTGCAGGGCGGTCCCTAGGATTGTCTCGGCGGCGCTTTCCAGTGTCTGTTTCTTCTCTTCCAGGAGCTGGCGTGCATCAGCAATTGACTTTTTGCTGGCGTCTTCTTCTTCGTCGCCCTCATTCCGCTGGTCCGGCGAGATCAGGTCCGAGGGCTTGCCAAGGTCCAGCTGTGCCGACCAGGCATCAACAATGTTTTGCCGCCTTTCCTTGAACTCCATAACCTCGGCTTGCGCAGCTGTTTCTGTGGCTTTTGTCTCATCCCTCCTGAGCCGGCGCACGACACGCGCCGACCGGCGGCCCAAATCCTCCAAAGGCTTGAGTCCAGTAAGCTGCGCGATCGCTTGCGCGAACGTGGATTTTTCATCGAACCGCATATGGGCCGCAATGCCGGGCATCAGCGTACCCGCTTCAACAGCCAGATCCGGGATCCCCAGCTCATCAAGGCCGATGACGGACATGCCAACCTTGCCACGGGCACTGACCGTCAGAGCACGGCGCACTGTGCAAATCTCGCCTAATTGTTCGTCCTGGAAGGTGAGTTGGGCCCAGCTATCGACTATCGGCCGGTCTCCGACCGCTTCTAGGTCGGCGCCGGACGGTATAGGCACAACCGGCGGCAGTGCCAGATCGCTCTCGGCTTCGCCGTCGCCCTCATCGTCTCCATCGCCGGTTCGGGCTAAGTCCATCGGCTCGTGGATTTCATCGGGCATGTGCTGAGAGCGCAGGGCTTTACCCGTCAGACACCAGATGATCACGTTCTGCAGCGCGGTTTTGCCCGCGCCGTTAAATCCGCTCACCAATGTGACGTCACGCTCGATCTCAAGGACAAACGGTTCAGGAGCTTCGCCTTGTTCACCACAATGTCTATGCAAACCAGCAAAACGATGCGCTTCAACACGCCGTAGCTTCCATTGACGAACAGACTTCGCATCCGCGGTTCTCGATTCCTTAATCACAGGAGGTTCGTTCCGAAGCGCTTTGAGCACCTCTTCGATCTCGCTGACCTGTATGTTCTTATTCTGCGGCCAGAGGTTCCGGTTCCGGGCATAGTAAGCGAATATCTTGCGGGAATTATCATTGTCGAGAATGAAATGTAGGCCGTCCGCCGCCGCGGCAATTGGCCGCCGTGCAAGTAAGGCAGCTACAACGTCCTCGAGTCCGCAATCAACAAGATTGACCGGTTCTAGATGTGGTTCGTTAGTTTTTGCATTTGTCATAAGTTGTTACTTTCCCAGCTGATGCTACCACCTGTCATCCGGGAAATTCCAGCACTCTTTGCTACAACTTCTATTCAATGACCCCGAAAGGTCGACATGGGTGTCAAAGGCGGTCATTCGGCCAGGTATTGCCCAATGGCAGGAACCGGCCGCTTGCAGTAAAGGGCGATAGGACATTCAGTTGCTGCTATTCGCTAAAATATTCGTCTCCCTCGAAAAAAGCCGAAATTGCATTTTCGGGTCTCAAAGCGGATGTTGGTAAATTGCAGCCGAGCAGTGCGAAAAAAGGAAGCGGGCGGCTCGGGTTTGTCTGGTGGGTCCTTCCCAGCCTACAATTGCAATGCGGGGCTGCCTAGCCCGGTCGGTTTGGCTCTCGCAACAGAACAATTGAATAGAGTTGTTTTTGTTTTTTACCACTGCTTGCCAGCTGAATTGCACAGCAGCTAATGGGAATCAGGCTAGATCGCTGGCGCAAGTTGTCACCTAGGCAAGCTTTTCTTTCAGCAGAGTCTTATGAACAGTGCAGCCGAGATTTTGGATCCCTGGCTTTCCCCAAACCTTCAGGTCACAGCCCAGCGTGGGGCATTCGTAGGTGGCTTTGTCGCTGGAGCGTTTCTGGACCGCCTCTTTCGGCGGGTGACAATCAAACCAGGGAATGTCATGCCCCATGTTAATAAATTTGCCACAGGCAACATCAAATTCGCGACCCGGAACAATGTAATGGCTCATTCGATCCCCGGTCCGCTTACCGCCCGGCTCTCCGGTGTCAGAGGGAAACAGGCCAATAGACTCCATTTTCTTGGCCCATTCCACATTATGATATTGTCCCCGTCCCGGCTTTCCAAAATAGCGCTGCCAGTGATGCACCATTTCATGCACCAGCGTGGATAAGATCTGCTGGGTGGATTGGCTTTTGAAATAGGCTGGGTTCATGGCGATCTCATCAACCAGTTCATCATCATTGGATCCCCGGCGATTGGCTTGCCACCGGTCTGGGGAATAATAGCCAAAAGTTCTGGCTTTGCGCTGAAGAGTAAAGTGGACGGTCTTTAGCTTACCTTCAAAGAGTTCCTCGTTAAAAAAGATATAAGCCCGTGCCAGCAAGGCTATAGATTGATGTCCTGGGTTCATGACTTTTCTCCTTTTTGGCTTTGCTTAAAGGGCGGATCGTACGTTCCAGGTTTGGGCTGCCGGTCTTGAAAATCCCCTGCCGGGTCGCCGCTAATCCTGACAATTTTTATTGGAATGGATTGGCAGGTTCAGTGGGCCGCCCGTCGGACGATCGTCGGAAAGTATTGTGGGACTTGAGGGAAATTTCGTCGGGAGCAGCGATCTGCCTGCTACTCCCGACTTGAAATTGGCCTATCCCCATCCCGGCGCCGCCCGGTTGCCTGATCAAGCTGACAAACCGAACACTTGGGACCGGGCTTGCGGATACTGATAGATACCGGCAGCGATCACGGCGACCGGGTCGCCCGAACACTTTACCTGCAGGATCTCGAATGCCGGCGGTGCCCAGCAGACGGCTTCGTGGTGACGGACCAGGTGGTGCAACTCTGCCCGGATCTTTACCTCAACTTCTTCGTAAGAACTGCCGCCCCGGGCCACCATAAAGCCCCAGGGGTTTTCATCAGCGCTCAGCACCCAACCCACGCCGGCCGCTGCTTCCCTATGAGCCTGGCCGGTCATGCCAGCGGCAAAATGTCCCGGCACGCTGACATCATTGTCAAAGTGATTGCGATCGAGCCGATTGACAATGACCTGGCTGCCGGCCGGGATTCTGGCGATGCTGGGGATAGTAATTGGGTTTGCCAGTCCGGCCGCCTTAAGCCCGCCTTCGAACGCCTCGCACAGGCTCGGGGCACGGCGTATGGCGGTCGTTACCCAGATTGCCGGCGCGGTGCCGTAGTTATTGTGGTGACCAAATTCGTTCCTCATCAGAACCTCCTAAGTTTGCTTTAGGAGGTCATGTTATGAGCAGCGCATTCCCCAATCACTGGGACGACAGACTGACAACCGTCGGATTCTAGTGTGGGTTTCCAGCAAAAGAGACGGGCTCGTTTTCCGCATCGGCCTGCATCAGATATTCGATGCCCGCGGGTCCTTCCGGACCTCCAAAGAGGATGCGGGGAGCCTTCGTGCGGGCCTTTGCCAGTGGGCGAAAAGATTCTAAGGGTTAACCCCTTTGCTTTTCCTTCCGGACACCGGCGATGCTCCAGCGCATGGTTATGATTGGCGCCACCTCAATACCGCTGCTTTGCCTGGCAAAGGCTTCTTTCTGCATTTTTCCCAAGTGCCGCTGGATCTTTTTAATCACTTTTTCCTTTTTCGACCTTAGTCGAATGATCTTGGCCTGCAGCTTGTCAACTTCGGCTTTCATGCCCACCAAAGTGGATTGGTCCGTACGTTCCAAAGATTTGGCCGCCTTGTTTATGTCTTTTATGCTTCTTTGCAGCCGCTGTTCTTGAGCATTTAATTCGGCTTGAACATTGCCCTTTTCATAGTCCGCATCACGGGCTTGTTGCTCCAGCCAGGCCTCAAAAGTGTGTTCCAGGTCATCGGCTAAGCCAGCCAAGCGGGTTTGTTCCTCCATGGTAACGGCGTGAGGCAGTTCAACACCTGAAATCTCTACCGCCGCCTCAGTCGGTATCCAAAAGAGCTGATCGGCAAAATTGGGAGGCAAGGCTAGGCCGTCATCGCAGACGCCGGCACATAGCAGCCACTCAACCTCGCCCGTCGGCCCCGGGGCGTGCGCCTTGCTTACCCGCAACCAACCTGTTTGTCCGGCAAACTTGCCTATGTCGCCAGGTGAGCCGGCGTAAGTGCTGGCCTCCGGGTGAAAGGTGAGCGACACGGGCTCTTGGCCCATGGCACCGGCCATTTCGTCCCATCGACTATTTGATTTGGCGCATTCGGCAATGATCACCCTGCGCCGCTTAATATCGGCCTGCACCTGGCGCTGGCGGACCCTGCCAAGCTTCAGCCTCTCCGCCACCGTCTCGTCAAAGACATCCAGGGCGGTCCTCGCACTTCGGCTGCCAGCGGCGGCGGCTGTTTCCACCTGTCTCACTTCAATCGCCTTTGCCGCCTGATCGATCTCTTCATTTGTCCGGCAGACGTGGATCATTTCCAGAACCCGCCTCTCAAAGACCGCTCCCGGTTCCAGGGACCCCATGACCGCGTCGCTGGAGTCAAAGGTCTCTTGAAATACGCCGAATTTCTTCGTCAATAACTCGTAAGCGCGCGCCTCCGCCCGATTGTTCTGGTTCAGGAAATTCACCACGGTGACATCACTTTGTTGCTTAAGACGATGGCAACGGCCGATCCGCTGTTCGATCCTTTGGGGGTTCCAGGGGAGGTCAAAGTTCACCACCAGGGAACAGAACTGCAGGTTAAGCCCCTCCGCCCCGCTCTCTGTGGCAAGCAATATGATTTTATCGTCCCCCTTAAAGGCATCAACAATAGCCGCCTTCATCTGGGCACCGGCTCCCCCAGTCGCGCGGTCCGGGTTAACCGGGTTGCGCCGCCATGCCACCAACAGGGCTCGGCTGGCTGGATCCTGGTTGCTGCCGTTCAAGGATAGAATTTGATCGGAATAGCCGTTGCTCTCCAAAAGATCGAACAGGTACTTTTGGGTGTTGACACTCTCGGTAAAAATTACAGCTTTGCGCGCAGCGCCGTTTGCGGAGACCTCATCCAATATATTGGGCAAGGCCGAGACCAATCTGTCGCCCTTGGCATTGGACGTGATCGAACCGGCCATGGTCACCATCTGTTGGATGGCTTCCATCTCCTCTTGAAGGCCCAGTAAAAGGTCACGGTCTGTTTGGCTCAATCCGCTCAACGCCAGCTCACCCGACAGATCGATGGGAGATTCAATGTCACGTACTAACGCTTTGGCAATCGGCAGCTGGCGTCGCAGCCGGTCGAACAGCTTCTCCAGGGTCTTGCCCAATGCGTGGGTCGAGGAACCCAAAATCTTGCGGAAAACCGTTAGCAGAAGGTTTCGGGCCTCGCCGCCGTAGCTGTATCTTTCCAGGCGCAGCAAAAAGTCGGTCACTAACTCGTAAAGCTCCGCCTCATCGGCATTGGGCTCAAAGTCAAAGGTTTTCACCTGGCGGCGGGTGAAGTTGATCGCCCCGGTTTCTTGCACCTGGGCCCGCAAATGCCGCTTAAAGAGGGGCTGAACCCGCTTTCGAAGGGTCCAGCGTCGCTCTGGGCTGTCAAAATTGTAAAGGGAGCGAAAGGCTTCCAAGCTGCCGAAATAGGATGGATCGATAATGGACACCAGGCCAAATAGATCAAAAATGTCATTGTGAATGGGCGTGGCCGTCAGCAGAACTTTAAAGCGGTCTTTAAGGGCGGCCCGCAAGGCTTTGGCGCGCAGGGCCCCCTTCCCTGGTTTATAGACATTGCGCAGGCGATGGGCCTCATCCAAGACCACCAGGTCCCATTCGACCTTTTCTATGAGCTTAGCATTACGGGCCGCGAACTCATAAGAGGCGGCAAGAATCCTACCGTCCTGGTCAAAAACATTGTCCTCTCCAGCGGCCCGCCGCTTGGCGGCCGATTGCCGATCCAGAATTTGAACCGGCAGCTCGAACAGCTCCGCCATCTCACCTTGCCATTGCACTTGAATGCTCGCTGGGACAATCAGCAAGATCCGCCTCTTGCCCGTCGCCCAAAACTGCGCCATGACCAAGCCGGCCTCGATGGTTTTGCCCAGGCCCACCTCGTCCGCCAAGATGACGCCCTTGCGGGCCACACTATTGAGGGCAAAGACGGCGGCATCGATCTGATGAGGATAAAGGTCGATCTTGCCGCTGTCCGAGGCCCGGGCCACGGCGGCGGCCTCCATGTCGGCATCCGCCAGCCGGAGGCTGTGGTAGAGACCATGGATCGCTCCAAAGCCGATTTGTGCCGGCCGTGTCATCAAGTCAAAACCTCACTGGCCCAAATTGGCCTGAAGGTCCCAAAAGCGATCCACACGATCCAGCAAAGATCTATGCTCACTATCAGGGTCACAGACATACATTGAATAGACCCCATAGCGAATGGCGCCAAAGCTCAAAAGGCCATCATCATAATATTCCTGCATCCTTTCAAACAGCCCACCTTGGTTGCGCTGAAGGACACTCAGGTTGGATGCCGTGAGGTCTATTTCCCAGATCCAAGGCCCAAATTGGGCTATGGCACCAAAAAAGTCCGCATAGGTCATTTCAAATTCCAGCATCAACAATTGGAAAAGCCATTCAGGACTTTCTCCGTCCGGGCTCTCAAGGATCACAGCGCTCTTTTTATAGGGATGGAATTTCCAAGCCGCAGCGTCAGTAATTGGAAACTCCGAAATGTATTGCGCCATAACATCCTCCTTTCGCCGATTGCCGCAGCCCCAGGCTCAAGACCTGGCAAAAGGAAGTGTTTTGCAATCCAGCGACCCCTTTGCCAGGGGGCAGTCGTCGGCAAACCGTCGGAATTCAGTGCGGTTTTTAGTTGAACTCCTATTTCAATCAAAATGGACCATGCTTGCAATATGGAACCTGTGATCTTTGCCTCTAGGGAAGTCCCTATAAATCATATGACATCTACCACACTTTCCAACCAAGAATGCCAACTTCTTGATCACAAGGAAGAGCGACAGACAATACTGTTAAATAATGACTTTTCTAATTCTATGCCGCACGATTTTGCTTTCTTGGCTGACCATCGAGCGCGGATTTCAAACAAGGGCGTCCCCTTTTTTTGAATCCTGAAAAACAAATTTCCTGGCAATTGCGGAAAGACCAAATATCACTCCTGATTGATTTTCTTTCTGGACAAGAAAAATAATCTCCCTATATTTCGGGCATGCAAACATTTTTGGACTGGTCATTCTGCTTCCTCGAGCGGGCGCATCGCTGTCGGGATTTCGAAGCTCTGTGGGCACTTTATCTAGAGGTCATTCAGCCTCTGGATCTGATCTATGCCTCTTATGCTTATTTGCCTTTCCCCAATCCAAAGATCGATCTCGCGGACCAACAGATTTGGAAGGACAACTTTCCAGCCGTCTGGTCCGAACGCTATGACGACATGGGTTTTTTTGAGCATGATGTGTCCGTTTCTCACTGCAAATCCAACGGAGAGGCTTTGCGGTGGTCGGAGATCGAGAAATGGGCCAAGCAGGGGCGGTTAACCGAGGCGCAGGCAAAGGTCCATCAGGAGGCCGTCCAGCACGGCTTGGGCTTGGGCCTCACGATCCCCTTGCCGGTTGGCTCCAACACGGGCATGGCTGGCATGAGCCTTGCTTTTGGACCAAACACGTCAGAACGGCAAGCTGACAGCGTTCTCCAATCCACCCAGCTGTTGTTGGAGGCCGTCACCCGTTACTTTCATGCGAGTGCGCCTACATTCTTGAACCAGCTATACGGACAAAAACTCACCGACAAGCAAAAGCAATGTCTCATTCTACTGGCAAAGGGCTACATCAACAAGGAAGTAGCTTACGAGTTGGGGATAAGCGAAAAAACCGTCGAGATAAGGGCCAGGGAAGTTAGGCAAAAACTCAAGTGCCAAACAGTCGCCAATTGCGTGGCAAAGGCCATCGCCCTCGGGCTCATCGAGATTTAATCGGCACAGGCAAGCGCTTGGAGCAAAGAATTCAGCGGATTCTCCATCTGGCAGGGAAAGCTTGGCTTGCCGCTAGGCTGTATAACCCGGTTCAAACGAAAAAGTGACGCAATGGATTGGAAATCTAAACTGGGCCTCTATCTGGGCAGGGCAATGATTTTTGTGGTAATCGGATTCCTCTTGTTTACCCAATATGCTATTGCCACTCGGATTCATCCTTGGAATATCATCACTGCTAGCATTGTTTCCACTTGGATCGCAGGGAGCCTGTTTTATGGCCTCTTTGAGAACCGTCATCAGATAGGGGCATGGCTGCATCACCGACGCTTACTTTGGCAGTATTCTTGTTGCGGGGAGTCGGGCCGAGGTGGCCGTCTTGCTGTTTTGGGATCCAAAGAGGCCTGGACTTTTCAGGGGATCAAACACCCACCCCGTTATTTCTCGCGGCAGTGGGAGCTAACAGACGGTCGGCTTATTGAGTCGAGCGCCATCTTGGCAATTGTGGATTAGGCTATTGTCGGGCAATGCACGGCCAAGCGCAAAATACCGTTGCCACAACTGGCTCCAGTGATCCTGCAGAGGGCTAAGTCCGGCTACCCCGGATTTTACTTAGCGGATGTCCAGCTCCTGTCTCCGCATTTTTAGGGATTTCCCCGTATATTAATTTGCTGCGCAGTCACCTAGACTAATTCTGCGTTTGGCAAGAAGCCGCACGCACTAATCCGGATGGATTTATAGTCTTGGCTAAGGATAGAGAAAATCCAACTTCATCCGCCTAAGGTCAGCCTTTTTTAGCTTTGAAGTCATAAGCCTCCCTAAGGGCTTCCAGCAAAGACACCATCCACCAAACTCCAAGGTCCCAACAACCTGGCACCGGATCTCTCTTGTGATTTCCGCAGCTGTGGGTCCGTCGAATTTAGAGGATAGCGAATGATAAGAGAAAGATTCTTCCCTGCCGGTGTTAAATTATTGGCCAGCATGATGTTAGGCCTCACGCTTTCCGGTTGTCTCGCGGCAGCGGCCTATGGCCCCATGCTGGTTGGCGGCGCAGCCATCGGATTTAGTATTTTTAAGACGGTACAACTCAGCACCGGCGGAGAAGCGGTGATCGAGCTGGATGAACAGGACCCCGAACCGGGAGACCTCAAGACCATCAGGGCGGCCAATTCCATCGCCGTCTGGCCGGTTAATGGGGGCGAGGGCGAAATCAGCGATCGGCTGAGCCGATTGACCTCTCTTGAGGTAATTTCCCCCAGCAACGTTCGCAAATGGATCGATGACAATGGTCATGATCGAGATGCTTCCATCCTGACCTACGCAGAAAAAGAGCAGCTGTCATCACAAATGGGCCGCAACCTAGGCGCCGATTTGGTGCTGGTGGTCGAGACCGGGCAAATGAAACAAGCCGAGGCCAATGTATGGAGTTTTGACAGAGGCGAAATCGAATTCGATTTTGAAATGGCTCTGGTGTCATCTCTCAAAGAACGGATCGTGTGGAAAGAACCCGGTCGCTTGTTGATTGAAGTGGGCGGCACCATTCCGGGCGAGGGTGAGATCAACAAAATCGCCCAGGACGCTATCGCTGAGCGAGTGGCGCAATTGGTTAATTGAGCAGGATGGATCAGAGCTGGAGCCGCCCAACACCTTCTCGGGTCTGGCTCCAAAACATCTGCGGGTTTCGAACCACCAAATTTGGAGTTAAACGCATGAAATTGGGAGCCCTGATACTGGGAATACTGGCCGGCTTAGGTCTGCTTCTTTATGGGTCCTTCGGTTTTGCCCTGGGCGACCTGGCTACCGCCATGGGCGAGCGGGAGACCGGCACCCTGCTGAAGGTCGTGGGCATTGGCTTGCCCATCGTCGCCCTGCTCGGCGCCGGTTTGGTCATGAAAAACGCCAAACTCGGCGGCCTTTTGATGATCGCCAGCGGCATTGGTGTGCTGCTGTTCCTCGGCACCCATGGCTTTAGCTGGTATCTGACCGTACCCCTCTTTATCGCCGGCGGCCTGGCATTCTTTGCCGGTAAGGAACAGTACGGACAAACTTCCCCCCATGGCCGCGGCTAAACGGCAAACGATTTAAAACACAAACTATTCAGAGGGAGTAAGACAATGAAACATTGGATCTATGCTTTGGCCTTGTTTGTGGCGGCGTCTACCTGGGCCCTGCCCGGACAGGCGGCCCCAGCCTGGTATACCTGCGAGGTGGACCAAGCCGGTGTACTAAGCAATGGTGTCTTGACCGTAAAGTTAACCCACCTGGCAGAGTCCCAAGCTTTCAAGAAAAAGAACTTTCGCGCCGAGAAAGCAATCAGCAAGCAATCCTTGGCCGTTGCCTTAAGCGCCATGGCGGCAAATCTGCGGGTGCGCATAAAGGCCGATCTCGATAGCCCGGGCACACCCCGGTTATTGCGCTTTGAGCTGCTGGCCGACTAGCCCGCGTTGGCGTAAGGAGGATTTCATGATCTTTGCAAGCCCCCTTAAGTTTTGGGCGATCCTTGCGGCGGCCCTAGCGCCGCTTGCGGCCACGGCCCAGACCCCAACAGACCTTACCTTTCCTGATCAGGCACCGGCAGCCGTCGTTGCACCGTCCGTCTTGGCGAAACCTGCTGACCTCGCGGCGGGAGATCCCTTTGCAGGGCGGTCCTGGCTGTATGGTCATGAGATTGAAGGACAACTGTTTACCCTCGATTTTGAGGGACTGGACACAGATTCCGTAGGCCCGACCTTCGAGGAGGTGACAGATATTGCCACCCACGCCGACGGGCGCCAGTTCGGGGTGAGCTTTACTCATCTCCTCCGCCTTGACCGCAGCAGCGGATTGGCGACGGAAATCGGAACCGGGCTTGGTTTTAGAGGCGTCAATGCGCTCGACTTTTCCCCTGACGGCAGACTGTTCGCAGCCACCACCCGGGGCGAGTTTCTCCAAGTGGATACGGTGACCGGCCTGGCCAAACTGATCGGGTTTTATGGCTCCGGCTTGGGATCGGCCGGTGATTTGGCCTTTGACCGCAACGGCAACCTCTATGCATCTATTAGCCGCTTTGGCAATGACTCCCTGGCCCAGGTAAATGCAGTCACCGGCGCCGCGACAATGATCGGCAGCATCGGTTTTCGGGACGTCTACGGGTTGGCATTTGGCCCTACCGATAGGCTTTATGGCGTCGGCGAGAGCTTTCCTTCCTCTACCCCAATCCTCATTTCAATCGACACGCAAAGCGGCGCCGGAACCGCAATTGGGCCCATCACAGGTCGGAATGAGATTGGCGGCTTTGCCTCCCGAAGAATTCTGTCGCCCATGGTCGGCGCCGTCCGGGTCAATGGGCCAGCCTATCCGGACCCCGATCGCCCCCTGACCGCCAACGGCGATTGCCGCCACCAACAAGAGGTCTGGACCGCATGCCAGCACCAAACAGGCTTCCACCATCCCACCGGCGGCATCGCCGGCACCAACGGCCAGGGGGCCGACGAAAGCTATTCTTGGGACTTCAATCTCTTTAGCGGCGGGGTCGTCAATTCTGATGCAGGGCGCCCGGTTTATGCCATCGCCGAGGGCAAGGTGGTGCGCTATTCCGGCAATCTCGCCCCGGGAGAGCGGGGCAACAGCGGCATCGGGAGTAGCGCCGTGCTGGTCGAACACGGCACTGCCTGCAATGTGACGCCAAACGATTGCTGGTGGAGCGGCTATTTGCACATGAGCGACATTTCCGTTGAGCTAGAGCAGCGGGTGAACCAGCGCACCCAACTGGGCCTCATCAGCGATCTGGGCTCGCCCGGCGTGGATCATCTCCACTTCGTCATTTACCAGGGCCGAAACATCGGCGGCGGCTTGGTTTCCGTCGATGCAGCCATAGCGCACCGGCCGCGGGTGGCCCCAACTGTCGCCCAGCCCCCGGTGATGAATCTGTTGCTGGATTGAGGAGCTAATAGCCCTGCGTCAGGCAAAGGTGCTAGGGGTTATCCTACCAAATGGCGCAGGTAACCCCAAGCCTGTAGCTGGGGCAGTCCCTCTTGCAAAAAGGGCAGCCCGATGTCCGTGCGGTAAATGGCCTTGGGCAGGCAGACTTTTTTGACAAGTTCATAGGTCTGGTCCCGGGCGGCCACAATACTGGATCCCCGTCCAGTGACGTAAAGAGGAAAGCCATCCGAGCCGGCCACGTAAAGGCTCCTCAAACTACCGTCTCGGCTGGCGATCTCCTCAAAATGGAGATGGGAAAGGTCCGCCGGGCTCAAGTTATCCAAAAAGAGGTTGGTGCCTTGACAGCTGAGCCCCACGTCCTTTGCCCCATAGGGGTAAGGAGGCAATGCCATAAAGACCACAATGCCGTAACCGCGGGACCAAGCCAGGTCATAAGACCGGCCCTGGGCGACCGCGAGCAAGAAATCGCCCCAGGGAGAAAGGTGCAATTCATCCTGCAGATGGATGATCGGACAGCCCAGCCGGGAAGTGGCTTCCAAAGGGTAAATCCCCGACTCATTGACCATCAGGTTCAGGGCAAAATCGCCGCGGAAATCGCAAGCTCGCAGAACCCCCGCCATGGGCGCCAAGGCCGTCTTGTAAAGGGCTTCGGAGTCATCCTGGGCATACCAGGCCAAGGTCCCCATTTCGTCGGTCAAGGGGCCCAAGTCGCCGTTCAGGAGGCGTTTGTGCTCAATACTGTATTCAACGGGGGCCACCCAATCCTTGCCGTTAAAGTAGCGGGCCACCCCAATCTCCACGCCCCAAACCCGCGCCTGCAGGGTTATGACCGGGGACAGGTTGCTGCCGTTTTGCCGATAGGCCTTCAAGGCGTCGATCACGTCGGCGCCATCGCCTCTTTCGCCGACGGTGACCCTGGTGTCATAGCTATGGCCTTGATTGAACTTTACCACCCAGGCCCGGCGGTTGCATTCGGCGAAAGTAATCGCCTCATCAAGGCTTGTGAAATCGAATAGAGGGGCGGTCGCGAGACCAGCGGCCCGGAAAGTCGACTGGCCAAAAACCCGATCGGTCTCCAGGCGTTCGGCCTGGGCGCTGCTGCCCAAAACATTATAACCCTCGCGGCGCCATGCGGACTGGATCTCGCCAAACCCCACGTCATCAAAGATTGCCAGGCCGGCCCTGCCAAGCCAGGCCTTGCCGGCCTCAAGGCTTTCCGCCTTCCCAACCAGTCCGTCAAAGCAAGTCCGGTAGTCAGGCCGGTCAATATATAAACGGACCTCATGGCCCTCCTCGACCAGACGGCGCGTCAAATCGATCGCCACAACGTCACAGGTGATGAATAGGATTTTCATGGAACGATTTGAAACAATCTAATTTCAGGGACGGTTGTCAGTCATGTGCTGAGGCCCAACAACTCCTTAAAAGAATGGGCGCCGATACACGGTTCGGCGCCCTTTTAAAAGTCACGAGCAGTTAACTCTAAATGCGGCCTTAACCTTGCCCGAGGAGAGTTTCTTTAAGTACTTCCGAACTTCCTCAAAGGAATGGAACATCGGCAGAGCGCCGCAATTGGGATTGATATGACATGTCCTTATTGTCTTATCGACGACGTAAGCAGAACGACCGACCATCTTTTCCACAAGAACATTGTTCTGATCAGCAAGAACCATAATGTCTTCGGGTATTTTCTCCCATTCGACTCTTGCCAAGTGGTCGTCCCATAGTTTCTTTTGACGGGCTTTCTGTTTTTCTAAAAACTCCTGTTCTTGAAAACTCCTGGCCGGTTTCGAAACTAACTCCTTCTTAGGCATCTTAGCCCACCTCCTTTATAAATGGCTGGGTGGGGCGAAGGCCCCTTGGCCGTTCATGTCGTGGAGGTTAGGACACAAATATGATCCCCCGCTAAGGGAGGACTGTCTGAGCGTCGTCGGAATGTAGTGGGGCCTGGGAAAGATGGGTGGCCTGGGAAAGATGGATGCCCAGGGTTTAGACT
>JBCCHN010000020.1:0-56617 GCA_039028695.1 Pseudomonadota bacterium | reverse complement strand
GCGCATAGTCCCCCGTCATGGGAATGTTCATCCCAACCTTGATCGTATCATCAGCCGCCTTGGCGATGCTAAAAGGTGCAACTCCTGCAACAAGAGCTCCCGCAGCCGTGGTCTTAAGTACATCTCGACGTGTGAAATTCATTTTATCCTCCCTTTGGTTTTCAGGCTTGTATGCATCCCTTTTACTTCTGATACATTTCCCCGTCGGCATAGGGGAACCACCAGAAATCTTGAGGCTGACAGTCCGGATCAATCATAACTGTCTTTGTCGTCCGGAAGGTCTCCAGGCCCTCGGCGCCGAGTTGACGCCCCGCACCGCTCATCTTGGTACCCCCGAAGGGACCGGCATCGTTGTCTAGCAAAGGCGCGTTGACCCACACCATCCCCGCCTCGATTTGCTCGGCGGCGCGGATGCCTTCGGACAGGTCACTGGTGTAGATATTGGCACCCAAGCCGTACTTCGAGTCGTTTGCCTTCTGGACGGCCTCGTCAAAGCTGGAAACCTTGCAGATCGGTGCGACCGGCCCGAAGCTCTCGTTGTTGAAAATGCTCATCTCATCATGGCAATTGACCAACACCGTCGGCTCCACGAACCAGCCTTTGTTAAATTCACTGGGTCGGCCACCCCCGATGGCGGGCTCGGCCCCCTCATCGATCGCCTTGCGCAGAACGCCTTCATAGCGGTCCCGTTCTTTCGACGATACGATGGGGCCCATGTCCACCTTGTCTAGGCCGTTGCCGATCCGGACCTTTTTGGTTTCCTCAACCAAGCGTTCGACAAACTCGTCATGGATTTTCTCATGCACGAAATACCGTTCGGCGGACACGCAAATCTGCCCGCAATTCATGTAAGAGGAAAAGGCCGCTGCCCGCGCCGTGATATCCATGGGTGCCGAGGGCATGATGATGAAGGGGTCGTTGCCAGAATTTTCAATCAGGCAGCGCTTCATCAACTCCCCGCACTTGGCGGAGACACCCACGCCCACAGGCACACTGCCCGTGAAGGCCACCATGTGGGTATTATCATGCTCGACCAAATACTTTCCCGCCGGCGCCTCACCAGTGACAATCTGGAATAGCCCCTCGGGCAGAGCCGAAAAGGCTTCCGCGAACAGCAGGGTTGTCAAGGAGGTGTACTGAGAGGGTTTGATGATGACCGCATTACCGGCCGCCAGGGCAGCGCTCGCCTCCCAGGCCAAGAGCACCATGGGATAGTTAAAGGGCAGAATCAGCACACAGGTCCCAAGCGGCTGCTTTAAGGTATAGTGGAATTGGCCCTCGACGGCAGAGCCCAAAACCTTACCGACCTCGCTGCGGCCCAACTCCGCATAATAGCGGATGTTATGGACGCTCCAATGCACCTCATCGGCCGACTCCTTATAAGGCTTGCCCATCTCCCGGGTCAGGGCCTCGGCAAACAGAGGGGTCATCCCTGCCATCTTGTTGGCCACATCGTGCAAAACATGGGCCCGGTCAAGGGGTGAGCGGTCGTTCCAGGCTTTTTGAGCCGAAGAGGCGGCGGCGATTGCCTCGTCCATTTCCGCCTCGGTGGTCTCGGGGATCTCCCCAAGCCGGTCCTCGGTTGCCGGATCGATCACATCAATGCCTGTCGTCGCACCACTGGTGCGGTATTGCCCCGCGATGAAAATTTTCGAACTGAGGTCCGAGAACTGCTGAAGTACGGTCATCTCTTAAGCCTCCCTACTCGCTTTTTACCCGTGAATTGTCTGGATCAAAAAACGGCCGAAGCTGCAGCGTGGCGGGATAACGCTCACAAGCGACTTCAACCTCAAAATTGCCCTCCTCCAGGTAGGCCTTATCCACCCCTTCCGAATGATGAATATAGGCCAGCCCCAAAGAGGCGCCGATGCGATGACCATAGGCGCCCGAGGTCACCGAGCCGATGATCTGTCCATCCTTTAAGATCGGCTCCTCGTGATAGAGCAGCGGCTCGACCGCATCGGACTCAACCCGAACGCCGACAAGCCGCTTGCTGCGCTTGTTCCGGTCCCTTTGCTTGAGCAAGGCGTCCCGGCCAATAAAGCCACCGGGCTTGTCATAAGCCACGGCAAAGCTCAACCCGGCATCAAGGGGCGTATCCTCCTCCCCGATGTCATGTCCCCAATGACGATAGCCCTTTTCCATCCGCAGTGAGTTCAAGGCAAAGTACCCGGCCTGGCCCAGACCATGATTTTTACCCTCTTGCACGATCTTCTCAAAAACATGGGGCGCGAATTCGCTTGGAACGTAAATTTCCCAACCGAGTTCGCCGACAAAGGTGACACGGCTGGCGCGCACCCGCGCGAACCCGATTTCCAGCTCCCGGCTGCTGCCAAAGGCAAAGCCGCCGTTTGAGAGATCCTCTCCCGACAGCGCCTCCAATAGAGGACGTGAGTTGGGGCCCATGACACCGAGCATGGGCAATCCTGAGGTGATGTCGGTGACGACCGCGCGGGCCTCGTCATCAAGGTGGCGCCGCAGCCACGACAAATCTCGCGTTTGGGACCCGCCGATCGAGATCAACAAAAAGGCATCATCGGCAAGACGGGTCACCGTGACATCCGCTTCAATTCCGCCCCGCTCATTCAAGCACTGTGTATAGACCAAGCGGCCCACGTCCACATCGATATTGTTCGCACAAATTCTGTTGAGTTGGCGACAGGCGTCTCGGCCTTCGATACGAAACTTGGTAAAGGAGGATTGATCAAAGAGGGACACCGCCTGGTTAGTCGTCCGGCACTCCCCGGCCACATTATCGAACCAACTCTGCCGGCCCCAAGAGTAACCGATCTCCCGCGGCTCTCCGGCACGCCAGAAAAACCCAGGCCGCTCCCAACCCGCGGCCTCCGTCATCCAGGCTCCCGCCTCTTTCAGGCGATGGTGGAAGGGGCTGCAGCGAACATCGCGCGAGGTTTCGAATTGCCGGTTGGGCCAGTGCATATCGAACAGCAGACCGAGGGTTTCGGTGGTCCGCTCGAAGAGATACTTCTTATTGGTCTGAAAGGGCTGCATACGACGCACATCCACATCCGCCAACTCAACAGGCGGGTGACCGTCACGGATCCAAGCCGCCAGAGCTTTCCCTACGCCTCCGGACGAGAGAATACCCACGGAGTTAAATCCGCAGGCGCAAAAGAGGTGCCGAACCTCAGGTGTTTCCCCCAGAAGGTAGCGGTCGTCCGGGGTAAAGCTCTCCGGCCCGTTGAAGAACAGCTGAATGCCCGCATTGGCCAGCGCCGGCATACGCTTGACGGCCATCTCCAGAATGGGCTCGAAGTGATCGAAATCCTCCGGCAGGGAATCAAAGCAAAAGTCCTCGGGAATACCGTCCTGCCCCCAGGGTTTGGCATTGGGCTCGAAGCAACCGAGCAGAAGCTTGCCGGCATCTTCCTTGTAATAGGAATGCTCATCGCCAAGGAACAGCACCGGCAGATCCGGCGTCAACTCGGGCATGGGCTGGGTAACAATGTAAAAGTGTTCGGCCGCGTGAAGCGGCAAATGCACGCCGATCTTGGCGGCGAAGTCCCGCGACCACATGCCACCGGCAATCACCACATTATCGGCTTGAATTTCTTGGCCAGGTTGACCTTCCGGGCCAGCGAGACGCACACCCACCGCCCTGCCGCCCCTGACCAAAACCTGATCCACCGGCGTGTCCTCAAAAATCTTCACACCATGCCTGCGAGCCCCCTTCGCCATGGCCATTGTGACATCGGCGGGATTGACCTGACCGTCCTTGGGCATCCAGATACCACCGCTCAAGTCATCTACCTGGATCAGCGGATAGCGTTCCTTAACCTCACCCGGGGTCAGAACATGGGCCTCCAGGCCGAAGTTGCGGGCCATGGAGACGCCGCGCTTCAGCTCCTCGAAGCGCGCTTCGTGGGTGGCGAGGCGCAACGATCCATTCCTCTTAAAACCGGTCGCCTGGCCGGTTTCCGCTTCCAAATTGGTAAAGAGCTCGCCGGTGTATTTCGCCAGCTCGGTCATGTTGCGGGTCGCGCGCAACTGGGTGACCAGCCCGGCCGCGTGCCAGGTGGTCCCACAGGTCAGTTGCCTGCGCTCACATAATAAAACATCCGTGATGCCAATCTTCGCCAGATGATAGGCAATCGAACAGCCGGCCACACCGCCGCCCACGATCACCACACTGGTCCGATCAGGAATGGACACCTCGTTCGTCCCTAGGAACTACAAAGGCGCTCAAAAGATAACAACACGACGATCTCCCTAAAATTATTACCCAAGTTGGTTTTTGTGCACCTTCACATCAGACTATCCCAGGCCCAACCGGAAGCGCTACGGTTTCCCATCAACGCGACCGGAAGGCCCAGCGAGGCAGGTTAGGTCGCTGACTTTACAGAACACCTAAAATCACCCGCTTGTTCGCAGATAGGACTCCATGCTGTCGTCCATTTCCTCAACCCACCGAGTGTGGTGTTCCGGAGACATCTTACCCGTCATTACTGACTTGTACGCATTGTCGCGGAAACCCATGATATTAGCTTTTTTGTGCTTTTTCCATTGATAGAAGAGATCATGGACCCCTTCCACGTCGAACGACGGATAATCGGTCTGCTCGACCAGCCGGACAACCAAGGCACCTTGGTATTTCCACTGGGCCGAAACATCTTCGTCACTGGTGGCCACTTCTTCTTTGTCCCGCCATTCCTGGCAATCCGCATCCATGGTCGCCTGGTCGGGCAATTCAATACGCCCCAGAATGACATCGCGGGCCCACCAGGCCATGGCATCAAACATATTGAAGGTGAACCACTGATCCTGAGCACCAATGTAAAACAGCCTGGGATTCTTGGTCCAGGCCACCCCTTGGTACAATCCCAAGGGCCACATGCGGTTGGCGCTGACCAGCCGATGGTCATCATCGAACCAGGGGTAATGGTGCAAATAGCCGGTGCATAAGATGATCGCATCCAATTCCTTGGACGAGCCGTCCTTGAAGTGGCAGGTCGATCCCTCGATTTTTGTCAGCACCGGTTTTTCTTCCCAGTTATCAGGCCAAGTATATCCGGGAGGCGCCGTACGGTAGCTCAGCGTGACGGATTTGGCGCCATACTTCCAGCATTGGGAGCCGATGTCCTCGGCCGAGTAGCTGGCGCCGACGATCAGGATGTCCTTGCCCTTGTAAGCGAGCGCATCACGAAAGTCATGGGCGTGCACGACAGAACCTTCAAATTTCTCGATTCCCTCAAAATAAGGAACGTGAGGGGTGGAGAAATGGCCGGTCGCGTTGATGATATAATCGAACTCTTCACTGTATGTGTGATTCTCGTTGTGATCATGAACGGTCACGGTGAACTTGGATCGATCCCCATCCCAATCAACGGAGCGCACAACCGTGTTAAGGCGAATCCATTCCGTGGCAACGGTCTTTGCCACGCGGCCCTTAATGTAGTCGAAGAGAACCTCACGAGGAGGATAGGACGCAATGCCTTGGCCGAAATGTTCATCAAAGGTGTAATCGGCGAATTCAAGAGCTTCCTTGGGACCATTGGACCAAAGATAGCGGTACATGGAGCCCTGAACCGGCTCGCCGTTCGCGTCAATCCCGGTCCGCCAATCATAGACCCACAGGCCACCCAGTTCGGGTTGCTTTTCAAAACAGACGACTTCGGGGATATCCCCTCCCTTACGCCGCTCCGATTCAAAGGCCCGCAATGCGGACAATCCACTTGGCCCCGCGCCCAGAATGGCAACACGCTCTGTCATTTTCGACCTCCCTTGCTATATGCCCTCGCTCCTTGCGGACAGATACCTTGATGCAAACCGCACCAAAAATCCCTGTTTTCTTTAATCAGTTATCTCGTTTTTTCACAATAGTGTTAGTTTTTAGCTTCATCAACGTCATTTTTTCACAATATAGCATAATTTGTTGCATTCCCACGCCTGATATTCTCTAATTGTAGAGGCTTTCGGCGCCTCGAAAACAGGCGCCTCTTACGCTGTCCTTAGCGAACCTTTGGGGAAGTCCGATGCTGTTAACGACCCAATTGGATCGAAATTCAAATAGGATTTACGCCCTCGCAGACGATGTTGAACGCTATCGGGTGCCCGGCGGCACTTGTGTGGCGATTGATCTGGTCGAGGGCGATAGCGTCAAGATCTCCACACCTGAGGGTCTTCAAACCTGCGAGATTGTTCCCTTCGATTTGGATGGCGGATCGGCCCCCAGCCTGTTCGATCAAACCGCGACCATCGCGCCCCGCCACCTTTTGCAGATTCTGGCGGGTGGCGAATACTCCCACTTACGCGATCGCCTCGCACGGCGCTCGGTCCATGTCTCCGGCGCCAAGGCTTTGCTGGTGCTTGACGAAAGCAGTCGCGCCGGCGACGAGGTCACCCTTTCAGTTAAGCGCTCCGGCCTTGTGGTTTTCGGCGCCCCGGCCAACAGCCTGCAGTCCCGCCATGCGGTCGCGCCGTCGGACTTGGTGCTCACCATCACAAAGACCCTGGCCCGCCGCGAAAATCAGGAACGGGAAGTTCTGCCCGATCCCCTAGGGGATATTCGTGATGAATTTCGAATCCAAGCCTCTGGCGCAATCGGTTATACGGTGAAAGCAGGAGAATTTATTCAAGTGATCGATGTGCGCGGTCGCCAGTGCAGCGACTTTGTCGCTTTCAGCGCCCGCGCTTTGGACGCTGGAGAAGTCGTCGGGATGAGCGATACGGCGACCCGCTCAAGGATGGGCCTGACCGTCCCTGTGCCCGGCTTACATTCCAAGCTGTTCGACGATCACTCCAACGCCATGCTCGAAATTGTGCAAGACACAGTCGGCAAACACGACACCTTTCTCAACCCCTGCACCTCTTTTTATTATGACGAAATTGGATATCCGGGACACATTAACTGCACAGACAATCTAAACGATGCACTGGCCGACTACGGCATTAAGCGCGACGTCTTTTCTGCCTTTAACCTTTTCATGAACGCAGAAGTCGACGAAGGAAATGTGCTCATCCCCGACATGTCGTGGAGCCGAGCCGGCGACTACGTAGTCTTCAAGGCCCACCAGGACATGGTTATTGGCACATCGGCCTGCCCCAGCGATATCGACCCGGTGAATGGCTGGAACCCCACGGACATTCATGTCCGCGTCTATAACAAGGAAAGCAAGATCAAAAGAGCAGTTGCAACACCGCTTAACAGGATGGGGGATAAGACCTTGACGGCGGAGACATCCTTCCACGAGAGAACATCCGCCTTGTGCAAGAAATTTCTGGAGTACAAGGGCTTTTGGGTACCCGCCGAATATCAGGCAACCGGCGCGCGCCGGGAATACTGGGCCTGTCGGGAAGCCGCGACCATCGCCGACATGTCCGCCTTGCGCAAGTTTGAAGTTGTCGGGCCCGGTGCTGAGCGTTTGATGAATTGGGCGGTGACCCGGGATGTGACACGAATGGCGGTTGGCGACGTGGTCTACACGGCAATGTGCCACGTCCACGGTGCCATCGTAGATGACGGCACCCTGTTCCGGATGACCGACCAGAATTTCCGCTGGATCTGTAATGAGGATCAGACGGGCGACTGGCTTCGCGCACAGGCGGAGGCGCTTAGGCTGGAGGCTTGGGTCAAGGCGTCGACGGCCAACCTCCACAATCTTGCTGTCCAAGGGCCCAACAGCCTCCAAGTGCTGCTCGCTTCGGTTTGGACGCCTCCTAATGCCCGCACCATCGGAGACTTGAAGACCTTCCAGTTCACGGTTGGGCGCGTATTGGATCACGAAGGTCCACCCGTTGTTGTCAGCCGAACGGGCTACACGGGCAAGAGAGGTTACGAGGTCTTCTGCCACCCGGACCAAGCCGTCGCCGTTTGGGATGTCCTGATGGAAAAAGGGGAACCGCTGGGCCTGGTCCCCATGGGGCTGTCGGCATTGGATATGCTGCGGATCGAATGTGGATTCCCCTTTACCGGCGCCGAATTCGGGGGCGACGTGGATCCCTTCGAGGCAGGGATCGGCTTTGTCGTCTCCGCGAAGAAGGAAGGAGATTTTTCCGGCAAGGAGGCGCTAAGCCGTCGCCGTCAGGAGAGGCGCATGGCCTTGGTTGGCATTGAACTTGGCGGAGATCGAGTTCCCGATGCGGGCATGCCGGTCTACCATTCGATGGCGGAAATCGGACACATCACCAGCGCAACTTTTTCACCTGCACGAGAGAAAGTCATCGCCCTGGCCAGGGTGAATATGGAGTTTGAAAATTTGACTGAGGACGTATCCGCGGGTAAGTCCAATCGGCAAGCGTCACGGATGACCGGCCGTATCGTTAATAAGCCCTTCGTTTCCTTGGAAACCTAACGCCTCTCAAACCACCAAAGACATATCAGGCGAAGATGCTCAGAAAAGACCGTACACTGCATGTTGTTGAAAACGAGGAAACAAGCCCCGACGAAGGAGGCGCCTCTCAAAGCGCCCTTCTGGGACAAAAGTTGAGGCGGCTTCGAAAACAAAAGGGGCTTTCTCTGACAGACCTTTCCAAGGCCACCGGCATTTCAGTCGGCTTCTTAAGTCAGGTCGAACGGGATAAGTCCAACCCGTCGGTTAAAACTCTGCACGATATCTCCCGGGCTTTGGATGTTAACATCACCTGGTTCTTTTCCGAGGAAAGCGAAAAAAACCCCGAGAGAAGTTCCGGCCCCGTGGTGCGTCTTCGTGACCGCAAAAAGATTCGCTACGGGATCGATATTTGTGACGAACTGCTATCCCCTCTCACCAGTCGGAATATTGAGCTCATTTGGAGCGAGTTCAAGCCAGGCGCATCAAGTGGGCTGGATCCCTATAAACACGATGGGGACGAAGTCGGGGTGGTCCTATCCGGTGTTCTCGACCTAACGATTGGCGATACGACCTATCGCCTCGAGGCGGGCGATAGCTTTGGCTTCAAGAGCACCACCCCCCACCGATACGAAAACCCGGGTGAGACGACAAGCGTCGTCCTCTGGGCCATCACACCGCCAACCTATTGAGCCGGATGGAAGGCGCCATGCGATCCGCCGGCAACCATGCCGCCGCGGCAAGTGCGATAGCCTCGGACCTGCACGGATACTTCACTACTTATTACCCCCAGCGGATCCTTTAAGAGGAGGCCTGGTACCATCCAAGGCCGGCGTCAGGCAGCCAACGGGTTTTTTGCTTTGGCTCCAGGAAATTCTCCAGACCCCAGCGCCCAAGCTCGCGGCCCATACCGCTTTTTTTGACTCCGCCCCAGGGGCTTTGGATAACCACCATCTGATTACAGTTTTGCCAAGTGATGCCAGCATCCAGTTGCTCCGCCACACGTTCGGCTCTGGCTTTGTCTTCGCTTAAAACAGTGGCCGCCAACCCATAGGGGGTATTATTGGCCAGACGGATGGCGTCTTGTTCCTCCTCAAACTCCATCACGCTCAAGACTGGTCCAAAAATCTCATCCGTCCAAATGGACATGTCCGGCTTAACATCGGTGAAGATCGTTGGATTGACGAAATAACCCGTATTAAGGCCAGTGGGTCGGTCGCCGCCGGTGAGCAGTCTTGCGCCCGCATCCCGGCCCGCCTCGATATATCCATTGACCTTGGCAAACTGAGCCTCGCTAACAAGGGGGCCCATCTGGACACCTTCCTTGCTGCCGTCTCCAACCACAATCGATTCCGCCAAGTCTTTCAACTTACCAAGAAATTCTGTCGCCCGGCCCTTGTGCAGCAAAAGGCGCGATGTGGCGGTGCATACTTGACCTTGATTGACGAAGGCCCCGAAAGCCGTCCACTCCGCCGCTCGGTCTAAATCCACGTCGTCGAAAATAATAATCGGATTCTTGCCTCCCAGTTCGAGGCTAATACGCTTCAAATCCCGCGAGGCCAGCTCCATAACACGTCGGCCGGTAGACGTGCTGCCCGTGAAAGAGACCTTGTCCACTCGCGGGTCGAGGACCATGGCTTCACCCACTTCCGGCCCATATCCGGTAACAATGTTCAAAACTCCCGGCGGAAAACCCGCCTCCACAGCGATCTCACCCAACATGAGCGCCGTGATGGAGGTAAATTCTGAGGGCTTGACGACGCAGGTGCAGCCCGCCGCCAAAGCCGCCGATACCTTCCAGGTAAACTGCTCAATGGGGAAATTCCAAGGTGTGATCATCCCGATAACGCCGATGGGCCGATAGGTCACTCCCGATTGGAGAAAATCGACCGGCAGGGCCACGTTTTCTTCACCCTTGGCGTCCAAGTCTTCGGCCATTTCAGCGTACATGGTGTAAATCTGAACAGCGGTGTCCACGTCGAAGGTGGCTTCAGCCAAGGGCTTGCCGTTATCGCGCGTCTCAAAAGCCGCCAAATCATCCCGCCGGGCCTGAATGCCTTCAGCTAATTTCCTTAAGAGAGCCGCACGCTCCGTCCCGGAGGTCTGGCGCCACCCTCCATTAAAGGCCGCACGTGCCGCTGCCACGGCTTTGTCAACATCGACGGCATCTGCACGCGGCACCTGATCAAATTTCTGCTCCGTAGCCGGATTAATGCAATCGATCATCTGGCCTGAATGACTATCGCACCAAGTGTTGTTGATCAGCATTTGACGTGTCATTTTCAATTCCTCAACAGGCCATTCTCATTGATGGTTTGACCGCTAGCATGTCCATCCTTGCTTATTTGGTGTTGTCAAACTTGCTCACGACATAAGAGATCGTAACGATAATGATCGAGACGCCGAGGAGCATGGTGGAAATGGCCATGATGTTCGGCTTAATACCCTGCTTGGCGGCCCCGAAAATGGCAGTCGGAAGGGTTTCGATCCCCGCGCCCTTAACAAAGTTGGTGATGATAAAGTCATCCAGAGAGATGATGAAGGCGAGCAAAAATCCGGCAATGATGCCCGGCATCATCAAGGGCAACAGCACCCGTCGGAACGCTTGCGCCCGAGTCGCGTAAAGGTCCATGGCCGCCTGTTCGAAGCTGTCATCGATACCTTGCATGCGCGCCGAAATGGGCAAATAGGCAAAGGGAATGCAAAATGCGATATGGGCTACGACAATGGTCAAATAGCCTCGCGTAAATCCGATGGCATTGAAGAAAATGAGCGTGGCAACCGCGGTGACAATCTCCGGCACCATCAATGGCAAACTGATAAGCCCGAAGGAAAAGGTCTGAAACCGAAAGCGCCCCCCTCGAATGAGAGCCGTCGCCGCGGATGTCGCAATCGCGGTCGAAACCGTTGCTGCCATGAGAGCGATGGAAAAACTGTTCCAGGCGGCGAGCTTGAATTTTTCCGCCTCCACGCCGGTGAAGACATCCACATACCAGCGCAGTGACAGGCCCTGCCACTTGGTAATTGAGATGGAGTCGTTAAAGCTGTAAATGGCAACGATGATTAGCGGGGCGTACAACACAATCAAACAAAGGTAGGTTAACTGGCGAAAACCCGCATAGCTCTTCACATCGGCTTTGGATGAAGACATGACGAGCGCCCCCTATGCCTTGTCTCGTTGCCGCGCAAAGACCATCAGCAGCACCAAAACCATGGACAGCAAAATCATTGCCGATGCTGCGCCAAAGGGCCAGTTCCCCGCGTTGCCGCCAAACTGCTCCTCAATCAAGGATCCGATCATGAAGTTCTTGGCTCCGCCAAGAAGGTCGGGTGCCAAAAATGATCCCAAAGACGGCACAAACACCAAGATGCAACCCGCGATTACGCCAGGTTTAACCGCCGGTAGCAGGACTCGCCGCAAGGTTACCCATTTGGTGGCATAAAGATCCGCCGCTGCTTCCGATAGGGAAAAGTTATAGCGCTCTACCGCAGCATAGATGGGCAGCACCATGAAGGGCAGGTAGGAATAAAAAAGCCCCAATTGCACGGCAACATCAGTGTTCACGATCCCGATCGGACTATCAATGACACCGATCGTCATCAAAAATTCATTCACCGGCCCATTGTCCCGCAGCATGAACTTCATCGATATGGTGCGGATCAGCAGGTTCACCCAATAGGGAATGGTGATCAGAAAGACCCAAATTTGACGCACGCTGGGGTCCCGCGTCGCGATAAAATAGGCAGTTGGAAAGCCAATCACGAGACTAAGCACCGTCGCCGCCGCAGCCTGCCAGATGGACCGCCAAAAGATTCCGATATAGGTCCACTCGATGGTCGGCGGCTCATCGCCGAAAAGGCCCCTGTAGAGGAAAAACTGATCGTACGCGGCCAGACTAAACTCCCAGACAACGCCGCCGCGAAACTCCTTGGTCAGGAATGAATAGATCAGCATCATCAAGATGGGCATCAGGACAAAAATGCCCAAAGTGAACCAGGCGGGAAACAGCAAGCGCCCGCGAACACTTGCGAAAGTGCTGGAAACGGCCCCGGCGTTGCTTGTTGCGCCGCCGGCCATCAGTCTGCCAGCAGGCGCGCCGCACCCGACTCCATATTGATAAAGACCTTGGTCCCCGGCTCGAAAACCCTTTTGTTCCCCGACTCTGAATTTTGCGTGCGGATTACCATGCGGGGTCCGTCGTCGAGGGCAACCACGGTTTGAATATCCGTGCCCACAAAAACGTTTTCCCGTGCCACACCTGAAAGACTGTCTTTTCCCAGGGACTCTTCAGACAGGAAAAGCCGTTCCGGCCGCACCGACAAATGGACCTTGCTTCCCGCCTGGACCTCGTCTATGGCCTGGCAAAGCAGCTCATGGCCACCATCCAGTCGGCACCGCGCAGCACTATCGCTGACAGCCTCGACCGTCACATCCAAAAGATTGGTCTCGCCAATAAAGTTGGCGACGAACATGTTATGCGGCGATTCATAAATATCTTTTGCATTGCCAAGCTGTTGCACATTCCCTGCCGACATGACCGCAATACGGTCCGACATGGTCAGAGCCTCTTCCTGGTCATGGGTGACAAAAATAAAAGTAATCCCCGTTTCCCGCTGGATCTCTTTCAACTCCGTGCGCATGGCCTGGCGCAATTTCAGATCAAGGGCGGACAGGGGCTCGTCCAAAAGCAGCACCTTGGGCTGGGGCGCCAAGGCCCGCGCCAAGGCGACTCGCTGCTGCTGGCCACCGGAAAGCTGTGAAGGCTTGCGCTCGGCAAATTGAGAGAGTTGAACCAATTCCAACATCTGCTCGGCCCGGCTTTTGATCTCGCCGCCAGGCTTTTTCAACATTTCCAAACCGAACATGACGTTCTGCAGAATAGTCATGTGGGGAAACAGGGCATAGTTCTGGAAAACGGTATTGACCGGCCGCTTATTCGGCGGAAGTTGCTCGATCTCTTGCCCAAACAAAAAGATCTCTCCTTCGGTGACTTCTTCAAAGCCCGCGATCATTCGCAACAGGGTGGTCTTGCCGCAGCCGGACGGACCCAAAAGGGTAAAAAACTCATTGTCCCGGATGGACAAGGACACGTTCTGAAGCGCCGTAAAGGTGCCATACCGCTTGACCGCGTGGCGCACATCAACCGCTATGTTCTCATGCTTCATCGTCCAGCCTCCCTAACCCTCCGACATTCATGCCATGCACCCCCCAAGGTAAACAACGAAAACATAAATCCCACCCTCAGGGTGGCCAGGCCGAACATGCCGTCATCACAAGGCTATCGCCATGCGCGACAGCCACAAAGCGGTCAGGCTGTTGAAGAGTGACCTCGGGTAAACAAGCCATATCGAGATCAATTCTTGGATTTACGGAACAGATTTGAATACACACTCCCAGACTGGAGCATGGCGCAAGCGGCTCCAAGATCACGAGGCAAGGTCTTTCGTCGCCGCTTCAATGCTATCGCGCAGAATATCCGCTACCGTCCCAATCATGGTTTCGTCCATAACCAAGGTCGGCGACAAAATAAGGATATTGCCCAGCGGGCGGGCAATCAGACCGCGCTTTTGCGCTTGCTGCGCGACTTTGGTGCCGATGTTATCCTCTTTGGTAAAAGCTTCTTTGGTGGCTTTATCCTTGACGAACTCTAGCCCCATCATGAAATGGCTGCCCCGGACGTCACCGACAATTTCCATTTCTCCCAGATCACGCAGTTTTTTCTCAAACAGTTTCCCCGTTTTTTGAACCGTTTCGGGTATATTTTCCCGTTCGATAATCTCAATGTTCGCCAAGCCCGCCGCCGCGGCCGCAGGATGCCCGGAATAGGTCATGCCGTGTAAAAACATGCCATCGGGACCTGAAATGACCTCATAGATCTCGTCGGACAAGATGGTGGCCGACAGGGGTTGATAGCCGGAGGTTAGACCCTTAGCGGTCGTGATGATGTCGGGCACCATGTCGTATTTGTCTAAAGAGACAAACATGTGACCAAGCCGGCCAAAGGCGGTAACCACCTCGTCGGCCACGTACATGATATCGTGGGCTGCGGTAATTTCGCGCATGCGCTTGTGGTAACCTGCCGGCGGCACCAAAACGCCGCCCGCGCCCATAACCGGCTCAGCAATAAAGCAGGCGATGTTCTCGGCACCAAGATCCTTGATGGCCGAAAGCATGTCCTCTTCCAACTCTTTCAAAAACTCTTCATCACTCATGCCGTCTTCCGCCTCGTGGTAGGCACAGGGCGAGCGCAAATGGTGAACCAAAGCAGAAGCACAGTCCCAACCGTCACTATACTCAGGCGTGGTCATGGCCATCGCCAGGTGGGTTGATCCGTGATAGGCGCCCTTTCGAGAGAGGACCTTTTTCTTGCTCGGCTTGCCTCGCAGATTGTTGTAGTGATGCAAAATTCGTATGGCCGAGTCATTCGCCACCGAGCCTGAGTTCGCGAAGTAGACGTTGTTCAAGGTGCCGGGCGCAAGCTCGCTTATTTTTTTGGCCAGGGCCGCAGCAGCCGGATGGGTGAAATTATAAAAGGTCGAATAATAGTCCAGCGTACGTAGTTGCTCGGCAATCGCATCAATGATCTCGCCCCGGCCATGTCCTACATTGACGCACCAAAGGCCGCCGATCCCATCGATTAGCTCGTTGCCCTGGCTATCGGTCACATAGGCACCCTTCGCCCCAACAATGGCCGTTCTCGCATCATTTTGCTTTAGGGCGTCCAGATTGGCGAAGGATTGAACAAGATGAGCATCATTTGAGATGATTTCATCCGTATTGAAGGCTGCTGAATTAGTCATAACCGGCCCTTCTCATCGATGTGCTTGCGACTGCGCGGGGAGGCGCCATCCACCCACCAATGAGCGGATGGCGCCAAAGCTGATCTGCTAAAAGACCTGCGAAACCTGAAGGACTCAGGTTACTTTTTCACGTTGGTCCAAATCTGATCGTACACCGTTTGAACTTCTTCCGGGCACGCCTGAACGAAGACACCAATCTGACCCTCCGGCGGGTTGGCCTCAGGCATGGTTGCGAGTTCTGCGTCGAGGAAAGGCGTGACCCCGTCGACCCCAGCGGTGTACTGCGCGAAATTAGTGACCGCGGCAGCATTCTCAGGTTCCAGCAAGAAGTTCATGAACTTGATTGCGTTATCCCGGTTCGGCGCATCCTTCAACAGGACCACATTGTCCATCCAGACAACAAAGCCTTCTTTCGGGTAGGAATAGACGACATCCGCACCCTCGGCGCGGGCCTTAGCCGAGAAGCCATTCCAAATCATGCCCGCATCCACATCGCCGGAAACCAGCGCGTCCTTAGCAATGTCCGAGCTGATAGAGGCCCAATGAGGCTTGGCTTCAAGGAGCAAGCTATTCAGAGCTTTTAGCTGCTCCTTATCCGATGTGCATTGGGGAATGCCCAGGTACAAGGACGCCAAAGCTAGGACCTCGCCCTGACTATCCAGAATATTGATCCGTCCCTTTAACTCCTCAGGCGGATTGAACAGCATTTCCAGCGTGTTGATATCACCGTTATAGGCGGAGCTGCTGACGGAAAAGCTGGTAGAGCCCCATTGATAGGGGATAGAGCTCTTGCGGCCTGGGTCAAAATCCACGTCCATCCATTGCGGCAGGATATTTCCGAAGTTGCTGAGCTCAGATGACTCGAAGGTATCCAGCATACCTTCCTGACCCATAATGGCCACCATGTAGTCGCCGGGAACGGCCACGTCATAGCTGCCCAATCGGCCCCCTTTGAGGTTCGCCAGCATGGATTCGTTTGAGTCATAGGTGTCCATGACCACTTCCACATCATATTCAGCGGCGAACTTGTCCAATAGCTCTTGGGGAATGTACTCAAACCAGTGATAGACCGCCAACTTGCCTTCCGCCTGCGCAGCAGTCGCAGAGGCCAGCAAGGCAACGGCGCAAACGCCGCCGGCCAGCCATTGAGAGAATTTTTTCATATCTTCCTCCTTGTTTTTGCAAAGGGGTCTTTGCAATCGGGTTTTTGCAATGGGATCAATGCGACGGAAGCTTGGTTCCTCTCCGCTCTTTTCGCCGCCTTATCCCTTATTGGCCCATTCCAGTACGCCTGTCCCGCCGGCAAACCGTCAAGAGGCTTCCGAGACTCTCCAACACACAAAATCCTTGTCAAATCAATTGGAACATACCTCAATATAGCGCGCATAATATAAATTCATTGGTTGCTTGGGGTATATAACCCAGTTGGGGTATGACCCTCATGAGGTATCGATGCAGTCTCGAGAAGAATCGTCATCCTTATTGGCGGAAGCCATCAGCGCCATCGGCGATGCCGCATTCGAGGACGCTTACTTGCAATGGCTCCGAAGCTGCCTTGCCATCAATAGTGTGACCGCGATTGTCTACTTTCAGAACAAGGCGCCCGATGCACTATTGCTTTGGTCCGATAACGAGACCACGCACAGTATGATTTACCATACCTATTTGCTCGGGGCTTATCAGATCGACCCCCTTTACGCTCTGCACGCCAAAGTTTTGCAGCGGGGTGCTTATCGCCTTTCGGATATCGCGCCGGATCAGTTTTTCAGAACGGAGTATTACACCTCCTATTACAAATTTACGGGAATCATCGACGAGGTGGGCCTTTTGGCGCGGCCAAAGGAGGGAGTGACCATCGTTGTCAGTCTGAGTCGCGACGGGAAGGCGAAAAGGCGATTCTCCCAGATGGAAATGCGTCAAATCCGGAGCCTTTGCCCGATCGCCACCGCGCTGGCAGAGTCCCACTGGCAGGATCTGACCGCGGGCCGCGAAAAAAAGGACTCAGCACCGGTTCACATCAAACTCATTCAATCTTTGCAGTCCGAGCATGATATCTCCCTGAGCCCACGCCAGGCCGAGGTGGCTCTGCTGGTTCTCATGGGCCATTCGTCGGTTTCCATCGGGTTAAAGCTGGGGATCAGCCAGCACACGGTCCGGGTTTTCCGAAAGCAGATTTACAAAAAATGCAATATCAGCTCACAGTCCGAGCTGTTTCGACTGCTTTTACCTTTGCTCTGACAGCTGGCATCTCACCGGACATACTTTAGCGGTTTCTCATTCGTCGCCTGGCACACCATAGCTGGGCGCGGCCGACGGATTAAGCGCCCGGGTGATGTAATCGTTCATTTGCGGCTCATAATCTGTCCAAAGGACGCGCAAGGCTCGAACCGGATCTTCCTCATGCCAATCCACCCGCAAATCCACCAGGGGCCATTCCTGATCGCTGGCGACCAAAAGGGCCGCCGAATGGACGGTACCTTCCTCACCGCCCGCCTCATAAAGCCCCGCCTCAAGAGACCGCAAAAGCCGGTCCGCCAGATGGGTTCCCGCCAGGCTCTCGAATTTTTCGGTCATGGCTTGCGGCAGGGCCGCAGAGCGTAAGAGATTGCCCGCGGCAACACAGTGCCGCCCCTGGCTATCACCGTTGGTGCCCAGGGTTTTCGCACCGCTAAAGAGCGCCGTGTTCCCCTGGCGATCCACAACCGTCACTTGGCGGTAGTCCGCGTGATCCAAGCCCGCCATGACCGCCTGCACCGCCGCCTCGGCACTTCGGCCCTGCTCCATCTCATCCAGCACCATACGACCGATCGACGGCAGAGTGACGTTTTGCGTGGCAACGGCGCCCACCCCGGCTCGCACCCAGGGACAGCGACTCCCCACACAAATCGACGACGTGGTGATGGCGACACCGAACATACCGCTGTCCGGACAATGCCCGGTAATCGAAAAGGTCATTTTTTGTCCTCTTTTAGTCCTCTTCAGGTATTACTGCGGTCACCTCAATTTCCACCAACCACTCAGGGCGGGCCAGAGCCGGAACCACGATGCCGGTGGAACAGGGATAGACCCCTTTCAGCCACTCCCCCATTTCCTGATAGACCGCCTCGCGATAGCGAATATCGGTCAAATAGACCACAATCCGGCACACATGGTCCATGCAACTGCCGGCTTCGTCCAACAGCAACTGGATATTTTCCATGGTCTTTCGGGTCTGCAGCGCCGCATCGCACAGGTGCAGGCTTTCCCGGCTGTCCAAATCTTGCGAGACCTGCCCGCGCAAAAAGACCATTGTTCCCTTGGCCACCACGCCCTGGGACAGGTCGTTGTTCAATTTCTGCTCCGGATAGGTTTCCTTAGTATTGAATTTGCGGATTCTAGTGTGCGCCATTAGGGTCTCTCCGACTAAGTATCTTATTTTAAGATGTCACTTCTTTACGGCATCTTACAAAGATCCGCGAAGAAATTTTGTTATAGACCTACCTATTGCTTGGCGGAAAACCAGCTTTCAATGGCTTGATCTTCCAGGGGTAAATCCTTGCCGCCAAGAACATTGTCTGAAAGGCCAGCGGCATCTTTAACGAATGCCAAGGGGCCATCCCAATTAAAGTTCCGGTAAACCGCGCCTAGATGTGCGAAAGGCGGCGACTGTGCAAAAAGTTGAAAGGTCAAGCGGTGCCCGGCATAGTCCGAGTTCAACATGTCCCGCGCAAAGGCAAGCAGTTTGCGCCGGTCATCCGCGACCCATTCATCGTTGATGGTATAGTACTTGTCCATCCAAGGCTTTGTATCGGGGTCGTTGAACGCCGCAGAATCGGGGGTCACGCAGATTTGCCCACCGCAGAGTTCGCGGGCGATGTGCATCATCTGATGAAGCTGGGAGCAGGCCAGCACACGCCCTGTGTAGAGCAGGGACGGATTGGGCATCATCAGACCGGCCGGGCTTTTTTCCCCTAAGGCGATAGCGGCGGTCAAATGAGCATTTATGCCCTCGCGGTAAACAGCCAGTTGGGCCAATTTTTCTTGAACGGCCTGCTGCTTTTCCAAGCCGGTTTGGCGGGCGTTGAACAACGCCGCGCCAATCATCATGTCCGCCAATTTGAGGTTCCTTTGGACAAAGGCAAAGGCGGAATATCGATGCAAAGTCGCCCGAATAAAGGTGGCCGCCCGGGTATGGCGGTAGAAAAGTACGTTTTCCCATGGCACCAAAACATTGTTGAAAATGACCAGGGTATCGACCTCATCGAACTTGTTGGCCAAGGGATAGTCCGCAGCCGGCGCTCGTCCCGCAAAACCGGTCCGGCAGATAAACTTCATATTGGGAGAGCCGAGATCGCAAATGAAACCGACTGCGTAGTCCGACAGCTCCGCATTGCCCCAGTTGGCGATGGTGGGCTTGGTAAAGGCTTGGTTGGCATAGGCCGCCGCCGTTTCGTACTTCGCCCCCCGCACCACCAATCCGGCGTCGGTTTCCTTGACCACGTGCAACAGCATATCCGGATCTTGATCCTGCGGCGCCTTGGAGCGGTCCCCCTTCGGGTCCGTGTTGGCAGAGACGTGAAAAGGATCCTCGTGAAGCACTCTAAATATATGATTTTCAATATTTTTTGAGAATTGCGGATCCACCTCGTTCAAGACATCTTGACCGTCGTAGAGGGACCACATTTCGCCCACGGTCTCGTCACCAACCCGGGTTACCACACCGCCTACCTGGTTCATAACCAAATCGGTAGCGCGCCTCTTATCCCACCAATCGTCTTGGGTATACGGCAGAGAACTCCCGATCGCGTTAACCTCCCCGTCGCGCTCAACCGTCATGATGGAACGGGTGGTCTCTTCGTGCTGCATATCAAAAATTCGTGCCCGAATATCGACCAAAGGCTTGAACTGGGGGTGCGCGGTTACATCCTTTATTTTTTCCCCGTTCACATAAACTTCGCGGTTATCGCGGATTGAGTCGCGATATTCCTCCCCTGTGCGGATCATTCTTTTCTCCTGCCAATGCCTAAGACCGTTTTTTTCCTGCCCAACAACACAATAGAAACCGCCTCAGCCACCTCAGCAATGAGAAAAATTCCAATCATCCTAAAAAGACCTTTCGGCGCATGTTCCTTTAGCCACTGCCGCGCTCCATCATGAGTCAATGTCAGCATCAAATGCGTATATTAAAATTCTACAGTTTCCGCCGGTTTCAACGCTTCGCATCGCAATTCCTTTGAAGTCCTTGAGCTTGCCAAAGAAGGCATAGATAATCAGTAGTGTGTTGCATTGGGTCCGTTGAGAGGTGATGATTTGAGCACTGCGGCCATTCTTCGATTGGATGGTCGCGTGACATTCAAACGCCTTGTCGACCTTGATGCCATGAAAATGCATACCTTCAATCACGGGGCAATACCCATAGTGGGGTAGCAATTGCTCGGTATTAATTCAAAAATCCACCTTGTTGCGCATGGTGCCTGTCAGGGCGAGCGTTTCGCAGTCCAGCCGCTTTTTCATTTGCTTATCGCTAGATTTTAAGTCCTCTTTTTTGCGCCATGTTCAGGCCAGCAACCCTAAAAGATGGTACCGTCGATCATGCTGGATCAGATGCTCAACAAAGCTGAACCCGGCCTAATGAGGCACCCAAACATACGCACCTCAAATCACACAATAAAGGATTGAGGAATCATAAATCTCAAAAACCTAATTTGATGCGGAGTGTTACCTTTGGCCGGAGCGATTAGTATTTTTGATGGGAAAATCCCGAAAAATTTTTATTTTTCCCAATCCATAAACCTGAAAGGCCCCAATTGGCGGTCTAATGATTTTCCTGGCCCTAATCTTGGCGGCCCCGGTCCGAGTCACTAAGATTAGGTCCAGGTACAAACTTCGTGCCATGGAAAGGGCCGACCGATAATGGACCAGAACACCATTGAGCATCCCAAGCGCGACCGCCGCCTTGACCCGAAGCGAACCGCCGTTTTGGTGGTGGACGCGCAAATGTCGGAATTCAATGACGATAAGAGGTCCGAGGCACCGGCCTATGTTGAGGCTATAGAGAAGCGAGCCTTGCCGACCATGCAAAAGCTGATCGGCACCGCCCGCGATAAGGGCATCGAGGTTATTTACACGGTGATCGAGAGCCTGACCAAAAACGGGCGCGACCGCAGCTTGGATCACAAGCTGTCTGGCCTTCACGTTCCCAAGGGATCACCCTTGGCCAAGATGATCCCGGGAATCGAGCCCGAAGAGGACGATATCGTTCTACCCAAGACTTCCTCGGGCGTCTTCAATTCCACCAACCTGGATTACGTGCTTCGTAATCTGGGCATAGAAAACTTGATTGTGATGGGTTTTTTGACCGATCAGTGCGTGGACATGGCGGTACGAGATGGGGCGGACAAAGGCTATTACATGGTCTGTGTCTCAGATGGCTGCGCCACCTACACCCAAGCTCGCCATGAAACCGCCCTCAGCGCATTCGGCGGCTATTGTCGCGTCCAAACCGCCGACGAGGTGATTGAGTCCTTAAGCTAAGGGACGAGAGGCACAAGCATCAGACAAAAGACAGTAGCGCCGAAGCTACACTTTCGGGATCATATCGCCCCTGCTCACCCGGCCGCACCAAAGTTGCCTGATGAAGGTGCATACCCTTCCGCCGAAGGGCGGCACCGGTGTTGCCGCCTGGATCAAGAGCGTGGCTATGATCGAGCAATACAACGTTCAAAAGGCGGGCCTTCGGAATATCGCTGGCTCCACCCCACCGCAAGGTGTCCAAGAGGACCGTTACGCTCTCCTCCAAAGACATTCCGAATTGCTCCGGATCATTCCCGAGGCTGGGCAAAAAGACCTTCGGACAGTCAGCTTGGACGATGGCGTCCGTAACACCCTCGGGCAAGAGATTGGCAATCAGACTGGAGTAAAAGCTTCCCGGGGCAAAGCAGATCAGATCGGCGCTGGTTATTAATTTGATCCGATCGTCTGACAGCCGGCTCGTGGCGGGTCTTGAGTGGTTCGGCGCGGCATTTAAATAAAAGGACCGGATGGGACTGGATATGCCCGGCTGCTCCTTACCGGTCAGCCGGTGCTGCCCGACGATGGTGGTTCCATCTTGCAAGTCAGCGGCCACATGAAGGTTGTCCGTCACCACGGTCCGCACGGTTCCTCGCACCCGGACCAGGTCGCTGAACTGCTGGACGATGGGATCGAGCTGTCGACCGTTGCTTAGGTATCCGCCCGCCAGAATAAGATTGCCCAGACTGGCGCCCCGCAGATCAAAGTCCGCAGGTTTTGATTGTGAGAAGACCTTTAGATGCGCCAGGACGATACCCCGGACCCGGGCGCATAGGTTCGCGGTCAGGGCATGGCGACCCTGGGTCAGGGCGGTCAATTCGCGTTCCAGATCATCTTGACTCGCTGCCTGGGGCAAGCGGGTGGTAAAGAGGCGATAAATCTGCGGATGGCCGGACAGGCTCTCGTCGGCAAGGGCCATCAAGCGGCTGCGTAAATCGCCCACGGCCGGCATATTAAATGCCTGACGCAGCTTGGCGGAGGAACCGCCGGAATCAAACGGCGTGACCAGGTGAATTGAGTTATGGGTATGGGCCTTTAAGCCCCTGCTGATGGCGGTTAGGGCCGTCCCGCCGCTGAAAAACAGCAGCCGCGGCCCCACCTCGGGCGCTGGGCGTTCGAGCGTTGCGGTCTTTAGCCGGATTTCATCCGGGAGCCGGCTCGTCGATCCGCTTATATTCGACCGATCTTCCATGGGTCTAACGGAGCATCCTTACCTTAGCCACCTAATTCTAATGGGTGGAAACTTAACATCCCCTAAGCGTAGCGCCTGAAAATTCTTCCCACCAGGATTGTATATCGTTTTATTGGTCCACGAAGGGGAACATTTCCTTAATCACCATAAGGGGGCGTCGAGCGGCAAAAATTCGGTAGGCGCGACTGAGCCAGGGCTGCCCGGACCAGGAAGCCAGCGGGGTCGGCGGCGCCTCCATTGCGGCTTCACGACCAAACCAGAGGACCTCGCGAAAGGTTTCCAAGCGGCTTTCCAAAAGGATGTGTCCGATGCCGTGAGGATCCTGCATCAACTGCTCGCGCAGGAAGGATGGCAAACGGTCGTGAACCAGCCGGGAGGCAGCATAGGCATAGAGTCGGCCGCTCTGAGCACCACGCAAGACAACCTGGCGCGAGATCACCGCGCAGCCAGCGGGCGCATCCAACCAGGTTGAAGGGCGATCCAGGACTTTATCCTCCTGAGCCAGAACGGTTACCTCCACGGGCTCCAAACAATAGGCCTCGATGAACTTGGTCACCGTTCCATCGATGACCAGCAAGGAGCGTTGAAAGGGCGACAGCTCGGTGGGGTCCACGGGGATCAAGTCTGCGGGCCGCGCTTCCTGCTCGGCCAAAAGATCAGCCATGGGATCAAAGGTACCGTCGCTTGCCATCACATTGCTCTTTGGTTGGCCCGTCCAAGAGCGGCCGGGCAAAGGGGGCGGGGGAAGGTAGGCAGCAGCCTTGCCCTCTGGCAAGGGCTTACTGGCGTTCCGGCATCATGCTCTATCGGCTTTCAGCCTGGGCCTGCTGCCGTTTATTCGACAAACGCTTTAGCATACGTTTGCGGCCCTCGGGCGTTCCGTCGTGGAAGGAGCCGAACCACTTGTCCCAGGGCATCTCAGCAGTGCCATAATTACATTCAAAATAGCGATGATGCAGTTGGTGAAAAAAATCGCCCAGCTCGACCCGCTTCTTGCCCCGTACCACCAGTCCGTCAAAACCCGAATGGGACGCCAGGGGATTAAGCGCTTCCAGGTGCATGTGAAAGAAAAAGTGCACCGGATGGGAGGCCACCACGAAGTGGATCAGCACCGAGGAGAAATAAAAGAGATGCTCCACCGGGTGCATGGAAATACCGGCCCAGGGGCCAATATTGACATTGCGATGATGCAAGCTGTGCACCCAGCGATAGAGAGGCGGCCAATGGAGAGCCCGGTGAATCCAATAGAAGTGGGCTGACGACCAGATGGGGATCAGGGCAAACCACAAGACAAACCAAACGGGGTTTGCATTAAACGAGGTCGTAGGAACAAAACCATTAGCCAGAGCCCAAACATATATCACCTCGAAGGCGGTCCAGAGGGTTACCCCACTGGCGCAGGTCCAAAAGATGTTGTCCAGGACCTGATTATTCCAGGTGAAGGTAGATTTGTTTTTGGCCAGATCGCGAGAATCGAACTTTCGCTCCCGACCCTGACGCTTCAGTGTGTAAAAATAAAGGTGGAGACCGCCGGCAAAGATAAAAATCAGGATGAGATTGCGCACAAACATGAGCGCGATCCAGTCCCAAGCAAAAACGGCCGTCTCAGTTGGGCCCGGCTGCAACCAGGTCCACACGATCGTGGCGGTGACCACCTCCAAGACAATCATGGAAAGGGCGAACCAATAGCTGGACATCCATTTTAGCGCCGCGAGCGGCCGGAGAGGCCAGGCAAAGATCGGGGAATTGGGGATGGGCAGATCCGGATGCCAATTCCATTCCCGACTGCTCCGCAACGGAGGTTCATGGGTCCTGTTTTTGGCGTCGGAGCCTTGCTCCAGATCCAGACTTGCCATTTTACCATGCCTCTAGTGGTATTAACGGGACTTGCTGCGATAGCGGTCATTCATTGCAACCAGTTCTTGCCCTCCTCCACGACGATAATCGTGGGTCGGTCAGCAGTCACGGCGGATTGGTATGCGGTCTCAAAATCGGTCTGGGTCTTGGGGCGCACGCCGTGGCAATGACAGGCTGTCGCTAAGGCCACAAAATCTGGATTGATGCCCTCCACGCCTACTCTATTGATATCGCGGGAATCCATGTCATCTTGAATTTGTTTCAGGCCACCGTTTTCCCAGATGATGATGGGAAGGGGCAAACCCAGTTCAGCGGCGGTCATGAGCTCGGGCATGGTGAACATGAAGCCGCCGTCCCCCACCAAAACGGATACCGGCTTATCCGGGCAAGCTAGCTTGGCACCGATGGCGTTGGGCAGAGCATTGCCTAGGGCGCAATAACCGGCCGGATAAAACCACTTTCGCGGTTGCCGCACGGGCATGGCAAAGGCCCCGCTGTACACCAATTGACAGGCGTCGCCCGACCAAATGGTATCCGGCGAGGCAACCCGATCCAAGCAAGACAAAAGCGTGCGGTGGCGGTTTTCAGAGGGTGAAAGCTTGCTGAAAATTTCCTCGCGCAAGGCAGCCACCCCAGCTTCTGCTCCCTGCCGATCATTGGCGCGATGCCCCGCTAAAGCGGCCCGCAGGGCAGACATGGCCGCTCCCGCGTCCGCGATAATCCCTAAGTCGGCAGGATAGAAATCATTGATCTTAGCCGGATCCAGATCCACGCGAATAAGGCGCCCGCCCAGATCCATCCGTTCGACGAAGCTATCGGTTTCGGAGAGCTCGGTGCCCACCGCCAGGATTACATCGGCCTCACTCAGAAACTCCTGTACTTCCGGCCGTACGGTAGAGGCGGAGAGGGAGAGAGGGTGATCGTCGGGCACGATCCCTTTACCGGCAGTGGAGGCTACTATGATGGCTCCCAGGGCCTCAGTATTGGCAGTAAGGTCTGAGGCCGCGCCTACCGCGCCACCGCCCGTCATGATAACGGGCCGCCGGGCACTCTTGAGCAGCTCCGCAGCGGCCGTTACTTGGGCCGGCGCGGCCGAAGGCGGCGACGGCAGGGCCACCGCTTCCCAGTTGCCGGTCACGCCTTCGGCCTGAACGTCGATGGGTATGGAGATGTGGACCGGGCGCGGGCGGCGGCTGGCAAAAATGGTGAAAGCCTGGGCGAGCAACTCGGGCACATCGCAGGCCCGGTGGGCGGTCGCCGACAGGGCGGTTAGAGGCTCAGTGACCTTTTTCTGCTCAGTGACCTCATGCAGGACACCCCAGCCCTTACCGATGGTCCGGCTATCGGCCTCGGCGGACAGCAGAAGGACCGGCAGACTATCGCAATAGGACTGACCAAGCGCCGTGGCCGCATTGGTCACGCCCGGCCCGGAGATCACCAGGGCGACGCCCGGCGTTCCGGTCGCACGGGCCCAACCTTCGGCCATGAAACCGGCCCCTTGCTCATTGCGGGTTTGAATGTGAGTCAGCGCCCCGTCTCCCACGTTCTTAAGACCCCGACAAAAATCCAGGGTGTGGACACCGGGAATGCCGAAGACCGTGGTCACACCATAGTTTTGCAAAAGGCGCATGGTTGCCTCGCCGCAAGTCATGGCTGTCGTCATGCAATAGCTCCTATTTCTTCTCGCGGTGGCTCTTCAGCCACCAGTGGCGGGCGACCCGAAATCATATCCGATGCTTTTTCCGCCATCATAATCACAGGTGCATTCGTATTGCCGCTAATTTGATCGGCAAAGCTGGAGGCGTCCACCACACGCAGGTTTTCCACGCCGCGCACCTTGAGCTGCCCGTCCAACACAGCACCCGGATCATGGTCCGTGCCCATGCGACAGGTGGCAACTGGATGATGGCCCGTGGTAGACAAGGACCGCACGGCCTGGGCCAGATCCTTATCAGACTGAAGCGACGCGCCGGGTGATATTTCAGGCCCGGCCACGCCGTCAAAAGCTTTTTGCCGAACCACATCACGCATATGTCGCACTCCGGCGACCAGGTCCGATACATCACTTGGGTCCTTGAAGTAACCGGGATCAATGACCGGCGGATCCTGAGGATTGGCCGAGGCCAACCTTAAGGAGCCGACACTTTGGGGGCGCAGGAGATTGATATCAAACTGCATTCCAGGCCGGGCCATTTTCCCACGTGCAATCACCGAGCGACCCAAGGTGAGGACATTTTGGATGGACCAGCCTCCGCCGTCCGCCTCCTCGCGCACCACCATGGGGGTGAAAAAGACCTCTAGTTCCGGCATGTCCTTGTCGCGCAGCGCGTGAAACAAAACCGAGGACCAAAAGGGTGCGGCCCCCGGTCCGTCATGCCTGATCAGATATTGCAGCCCCATCAGAAGAGCCCGGTCCAGCCTTTGAAAGCGAGCCATGCTCAGGCTTTTATCCCGCAAGCCATATTGCAGGGGCATATTCGGATGGTCATAGAGTTCTGCTCCCACGCCGGGTAGGTCCACCCGCACCTCAATGCCGTGGGCGATCAGGTGGTCTGCCGGCCCGATCCCGGAAAGCAAAAGAACCTGCGGCGAACCGAAGGCACCCAGACTGAGGACCACCTCCCGTTCGGCCCGCACGGGACCCGTGGAGAGTTCAAGACCGACAGCGCGGGCACCCTCCAATTTCACGGAATGAACCATAGTATGTGTCATGACAGTGAGGTTTTCAGGGGGCCGACCAAGGTAGGCTTCGGAGCTGGATTGGCGCCGGCCACGATGGACCTTGGCATCGATCTGAAACACACCCTCTTGGCGCCGACCATTGGCATCATCATTCCAAGGCGCGCCGGCCTGCTGACACGCTTGGGCAAAAATTTGGTTGATGCGGTCGAAGTTTCCCGCCGGGGTCAAACGGAGCGGGCCGTCGGTTCCGTGAAAGGCATCACCGGCTCGGTGGGACGCCCCCTCGGCCCGCTTGAAATAGGGTAAGACCTCGGCATAGGACCAGCCGGCAAGGCCCTTTTGCCGCCAGCGGTCGTAGTCCGCCCCGTTGCCACGGATGTAAATCATGCCGTTCAAAAGGGACGAACCGCCCAGCCCACGGCCGCGGGGATAATAGATCTTTTCTCCGCCCATGCCCTTTTGGGCGGTGCTGTAAAAGCCCCAGTCGAATTCGCGGTTACCGATTAGAAACCCGTTACCGGCGGGCATTTGCGCAAACAGGCTGCGGCCCCAGCCGCCCGCCTCGACAAGAAGTACGCGCACATCCGGGTCTTCCGCCAAGCGCGCGGCCAAGACGCAGCCCGCCGAGCCGCCGCCGGCAATCACGTAGTCGAACACCCTGGCCGCCGTCATCGCAGCAAACTCCTATTGGGGAAGCGCCCTGATCCCCTCGGCACGAATGGTATCAAGCTTGTTGAGGACGCCCCAGCGGGAAAAACGGCATAGCAAAAATTCTAGCAGGGAATGATTGGTACTTGCGAAAAGCCTATGGGGCACCAGGGAAAATTCGGGTCCTATGATCACAATGATGGAGCTTTGTTCTGCTGTGAGCAGCCGGTCCTGGGGTATGGTCAAAAGGTAATCGTACCGCCAGGCCTGCCTATAGATTTGGATCATCCACAGGACCGCTGCGTGATGAAAAATGCCAACGCTGTGGGAGTCGGTGCGGCAGATGGGTCCCACAAAATGGCCACCACCGGCAATCCAGTGGGTTCTCGTCATATCGCTATTGCCGTTTAGGGCGCAGGTTTCAGCGCAAACCGGTTTGGGCTCGGACAAACGTCCTAAAGTCAAAAGAGCGGTCACGCCCGTGCGGATGGGTCTTGCCCTTCGATCCGGGTACGGTAGCCGACCTCAACACCAGGGAAATCCGTGATGCTGTTATGAGCACCGGGTTCGCCGGCAAAGGAAAGATCCAGATCGCGTCCTCGTGATTTTGCCACCGGTCCTCCATCAGTGCATCATTCAGGTTAGGCCCGATGATCAGCAGTGCTTTACCATTTGTAAAGGATCTGCCGGACATGCTCTTGGTGCAAGGGAGTAGAATTTGTGACGCTAAAGCGGCCGATTGGCCAAACGTTGTTAGGATTTGGCATGGCGGTTGCCTTGAGCGCCTGCGGCAGCGGCGCGCCGCGGGGCGTGCCGGTGACATCCTACCAAGGCGCCTCAGATGCCCGGATCGTGGAAACCAGCGCTCATTTGGAATGCGTTCCCTATGCGCGGGAGGCCTCAAACATCCAGATCCGCGGCGACGCCTGGACCTGGTGGCGCCAGGCGGAAGGTCGTTATGGCCGGGGAAATCAGCCGGCTATCGGGTCTGTTTTGACCCTGAGCCGATCCCACAAGATCGGGGGCGGTCACCTGGCTGTTGTAACAGAAATCTTAGGACCGCGGGAAATTGTCGTCCGCCACGCAAATTGGCTCAACCAAGGCCGAATTCATCTGGATACACCGGTCCTAGATGTCTCGCCCGCCAACGACTGGACACTCGTGCGGGTTTGGTACACGCCAGGTGGGGTCTATGGTGCCGGACACTACCCTGCTCATGGCTTCATTTACCCATCCCAAAGCCAGGCAAGCAGGGAGACCTCTTAAACCGCCAGCAAGAGCCGCTGGGGGTCCTCGATCGCTTCCTTGACACGCACTAGAAAAGTCACCGCCTCGCGACCATCGATAATGCGATGGTCGTAGGACAGAGCCAGATACATCATGGGACGAATTTCCACATTACCGCCCACGGCGACCGGCCGCTGCTGAATTTTGTGGAGCCCTAAAATGCCCGATTGGGGCATGTTGAGGATTGGGGTGGAGAGCATGGAGCCGAAAACACCGCCATTGGTGATGGTGAAGGTGCCGCCGCTCATCTCATCCATGGACAACTTGCCGGCGCGGCCCTTGCCCGCCAAGTCAGCGAGGCTTTGCTCGATCTCGGCAAAGGACTTTTTATCACAATCCCGCACCACCGGAACCATCAATCCATTGGGCGTGGAGACCGCCATGCCGATGTCATAGTAGTGGTTGTAGACGATCTCGTCCCCGTCGATTTGGGCATTTACTGCCGGCAGTTCCTGAAGGGCGGCCACCACCGCCTTGGTAAAAAAGGACGAAAAGCCCAACTTGATACTATGCTTTTTCTCAAAACCATCCTTGTACTGGGACCGCAAAGCCATGACCGCCGACATGTCCGCTTCGTTGAAGGTGGTCAGCATGGCAGCCGTGTTCTGTGCCTCCTTCAAGCGACGGGCAATGGTCTGGCGCAGCTTGGGCATTCTGACCCGTTCCTGACGGGAACCGGCCGCCTCGACAGCTGCGTTCTGGGATTGCGCAGCAGCGACGGGCGCTGGGGACGCAACGGGGGCCACCACCGAAGTTGGCGGTGCCAGTGCTTGTGTTCGCCCTTCAATGACGTCCAAGACATCTTCCTTGGTGAGGCGCCCGTCGACCCGGCTCGCGGGGATGAGGGCCGGGTCCAAACCATTCTCGTCGATCAGCTTACGAACCGCCGGCCCCAGCTTTCCAAAAGCCGAGTCATTCAGGAAAGTCATCAAATTGGACTTGGTGATTTTCCCGTCGGTCCGTTGCGCCAAGGCTGGGTCCAAACGCTCCTGTCCCGACGAAGCGGTCGCCGAAGGCGCACCGGTCCCTGTGGCCGGCGTTTCCGGGGGAGTAGGGGAGACAGGAGACGGTTCTGGTTCGACCGCCTCCGGTGCTGGCGCGGCCGGTGCAGCACCAGTAGCGCCTACTTGAACCACCGCCAGCAAGGCGCCCACCTCAACGGTTGCACCTTCTTCCACTTTAAGGTCCGAAAGAATACCGGCACCGGGGGCGTTGACCTCCAAGGTGACCTTATCGGTTTCAAGCTCGACCAAGGCTTCGTCTTCGGCGACCGAATCGCCGGCAGATTTGATCCAGCGGGCAATTGTGGCCTCGGTTACCGACTCGCCCAAAGTGGGCACAACCACATCGACGGCTTCGCCGCCACTAGCAGTGGGAGCGGCAACAGGGGCAGCAGCGGCAGGCTCCGGGGCAGACTGAGGCGCTGATGGCTCAGGTGCAGCGGACGGCGGCGCTTCTGAGGTGGCCGCAGCGGCAGTGCCTTCACCGATCCGGCCCAACAAGGCGCCCACCTCGACGTTTTCCCCTTCGGCAACGGCGATCTCGGCCAAGACCCCGGCCTCGGAGGCATTCACCTCCAAGGTGACCTTGTCGGTCTCCAATTCAACCAACGCCTCGTCCACGGCCACTGCCTCGCCCGGGGCCTTGAGCCATCGGGCAACGGTCGCTTCGCTGACTGATTCCCCGAGAGACGGTACGACGATGTCTGCTGCCATTTTGTCTGCTGTCCTAACTGTCCGTGGGTGGGTTACGATTGGCCGGCGGCTGCGGCCTTGGCCGCGGCTTCCTCGGCCTTGCGGGTCTGTATGCGCGACATGGCTTTTTTGCCCTTGGTCAGCGCATCATCGATAAGAGCCGCCTGCTCCTTTTGGTGCTGAGAGGCGAGGCCGGTGGCCGGCGAACCGGCGGATTTCCGTCCCGTATAACGGGGCCGCGGGTTGGCCATGCCGATATCCTCGGCAACCTCCTCTATAAAGGTGGAGGCAAAGGGCCAGGCCCCCATATTGCGGGGCTCTTCCTGACACCAAACCAGGTCGCAATGCTTATAAGGCTCCAATTCCATGGCCAAGGCATCGGCAGGGAAAGGATAGATTTGCTCTAAACGCAGCAAATGAATATCGGTGATCCCGCGTTTTTCCTGCTCATCCAACAGATCGTAATAGACCTTGCCCGTACAGAGCACCACCTGCTTGGCCTCGGATTTAGGACCGGGCAACTCATCGCTATAGAGCACACGATGGAAGGTCGAATCCGGACCAAAGTCCTCTAACTTGGAAACACAGCGCTTGTGCCGCAACAAGGACTTGGGGGTAAAGATGATCAAGGGTTTACGGAACTCGCGCACGATCTGGCGGCGCAAGACATGGAAATAGTTAGCCGGAGTGGTGCAATTGACCACCTGAATGTTGTCTTCACCGCATAGTTGCAGAAAGCGCTCCATACGAGCCGAGGAGTGCTCGGGGCCCTGTCCCTCAAATCCATGGGGTAGCAACATGACAATGCCCGACATACGCAGCCACTTGTATTCGCCCGAAGTGATGAATTGATCGATGATGATCTGCGCACCGTTCACAAAGTCGCCGAATTGGGCTTCCCACAAAACCAAGGCATTGGGCTCGGCCAAAGAGTAGCCATATTCGAAGCCCAAAACCGCTAGTTCACTTAGCGGAGAATCGACAATCTCGGCCCGTTCCTGCTCATCGCGCATATGGTTCAGCGGCTTATAACGCCGTTCGTTTTCCTGATCGATCCAGGCGGCATGCCGTTGGGAAAAGGTGCCACGGTTACAGTCCTGACCGGAGAGGCGTACCGGGTGTCCCTCCAAAAGCAGGCTGCCGAAGGCGAGGGCCTCGGCGGTTGCCCAATCGATACCCGCCCCCCCTTCCAGAGCCTTTCTCTTGGTATCCAATTGACGCTGAATTTTTCGGTTGATGTTGAAGTCAGCGGGCACCCGGGTCAGGGAATCGCCAACCTCCTTCAGCATTTCCTTGGAGACTTCGGTGATACCGCGACGAGCATCATAGCCCTTGACCGCGGCAAATCCTGCCCAGGCCCCCTCGAGCCAATCGGCTTTGTTTACCTTATAGTTGGAGGCGGCCTGAAAATCGTTTTCCAGACGCTCATGCCACTCGGCGACCAACTTGTCCCCTTCCCCGCCCGTGATGGTATTCTCCGACGCCAAACGATCAGCGTAGATTTTGCGGGTGGTGGGATGCTTGGCGATGGCCTTGTACATCAAAGGCTGAGTGAAGGCCGGCTCGTCACCCTCATTGTGGCCAAATCGACGATAGCAGAACATGTCGATGACCACGTCTTTGTTGAACTTTTGCCGGAACTCGATGGCGATACGGGCCACGTGAACAACTGCCTCGGGGTCATCTCCGTTGACGTGCAGTATCGGCGCCTGAATGATCTTGGCCACGTCAGAGCAATAGGGGCCCGAGCGGGAGTTCACCGGGTTGGTGGTAAAGCCGATCTGGTTATTCACGACAAAATGGATGGTCCCGCCAATGCGGTAGCCCTTGAGCTCGGACAAATCCAAGGTTTCCGGCACCAGGCCCTGTCCGGCAAAGGCGGCATCGCCGTGCATGAGCAAGGCCATCACTGCTTTGCGGTCATGGTATTTGCCCTGGTCCTGTTTGGCCCGAACCTTGCCCACAACGACCGGGTTGACCGCCTCTAAATGGGACGGGTTGGCGGTCAAGGAGAGGTGAACCGGATTTCCGTCGAATTCCCGGTCGGAGGAGGTGCCCAGGTGGTATTTCACATCGCCAGAGCCGCCCACGTCCTCAGGCTTTGAAGCGCCCCCCTGGAATTCTGAGAATATGGCCACAAAGGGCTTTTTCATAAAGTTGGCGAGCACATTCAAACGGCCCCGATGGGGCATGCCCACAACAACTTCCTTCAGGCCTAGTTGCGCGCCCCGTTTGAGCACTTGCTCAAGCGCCGGAATCAAGGATTCGCCCCCATCAAGGCCGAAGCGTTTTGTGCCGGTGTATTTTTTATTGAGGAATTGCTCAAAAACCTCGGCGGCGGTCAGACGCTCCAAAATGGCGCGTTTGCCGTTGACCGTGAAATCGGAATGGTTGCCGTAGGACTCGATGCGTTCCTGGATCCAAGCCTTTTGCTCCGGGTCTTGGATGTGCATGAATTCGACGCCGATCTTGCCGCAATAGGTCTCGCGGACGCGCTTGAGAATGTCCCGCAGGGTGGCGGTTTCCATGCCCAAGACGCCATTGATGAAAATCGGCCGGTCCAGGTCCCCATCGCTAAAGCCGTAACTTTTAGGATCCAGTTCAGGATGGCGTTCGACGGCTTTCAAACCCAAAGGATCCAGGTTCGCCTCAAGATGGCCGCGCACCCGATAGGCGCGGATCAGCATTAGGGCCCGGATCGAATCCAGGGTCGCAGCCCGCACGTCACCGGCGTTCAGGTTCCGGTTTCCGGCGATTCCCGCCGCTACATCGGCCATCCCTTGGCCAACCGCAGGCGCGCCTGCTGTAGCCGCGCCATTTGCGCCGCCGTTCAAGCCCTTCAGTAGGGCGCTCGCCTCCTCATCCAGATCAGCAAAAAAGCTAGCCCAATCGCCGTCCACCGACTCGGGGCTTTGCAAAAATCTATGATAAAGCCCCGCCAGGGTCGTGGCGTCGCTGTTTGAGGGGAATGCAGTTTGGCTTGACATGATCCTTACCGGCTTGACCGGAGGGACCCCGGCCGCGCCGCCTCCCTAGATGAACAAAAGATTTAAGATTTCATGGCCTGAAGCATGGTTGACCCCAGACTGGCGGGCGAATCGGCCACAAAGAAACCGGCAGATTTTAAGGCTTCGATTTTGTCCATGGCACCGCCTTTGCCCCCGGCGATGATGGCGCCGGCATGGCCCATGCGCCGCCCTGGAGGCGCCGTCACCCCGGCAATGAAGCCGCAAATGGGTTTCTTGACTTTGGAAGCCTTATAAAAATCGGCCGCGTCTTCCTCTGCGGAACCACCGATTTCACCGATCATGATGATGCCCTCGGTCTCAGGATCGCCCAAGAAGGCATCCAGACAATCGATAAAGTTAGTGCCATTGACCGGGTCGCCGCCGATCCCGATACAGGTCGATTGCCCCAATCCGGCCGTCGTGGTTTGCGCCACCGCCTCATAGGTCAGAGTGCCGGAGCGGGAGACAACGCCGATCTTACCACGCTGGTGAATATGGCCGGGCATGATGCCGATTTTGCAGCCGTCCGGCGTGATGATACCCGGACAATTGGGCCCGATCAGACGGGTCTTGGAGTTGCCCAGCGCCCGCTTGACCTTGATCATGTCCAGAACCGGAATGCCCTCGGTGATGCAGACCGCCAACTCCACCTCGGCATCGATGGCCTCAAGGATTGCATCTCCGGCAAAGGGGGGCGGCACATAGATGACGGAGGCATTGGCGCCGGTCTTGGTCACGGCTTCGGCCACGGTGTCAAACACCGGCAGGTCCAAATGGGTCGTACCGCCCTTTCCAGGCGTCACGCCACCCACCATTTGGGTGCCGTAGGCGATGGCTTGTTCGGAGTGAAAAGTGCCCTGCGCGCCGGTGAAACCCTGGCAGACCACCTTGGTATTGCTATCGACCATGACCGCCATTACGAGGCCTCCTTCACCGCTTTGACCACCTTGTCGGCGGCATCCGCCAAGTTATCGGCGGAGAGAATTGGCAGGCCGGAGTCCGCCATGATTTTTTTGCCCAATTCCACGTTGGTGCCCTCCAGCCGCACCACGAGGGGCACGTGAAGGGAGACCTCCTTGGCGGCGGCAACCACCCCCTCGGCAATCACATCGCAGCGCATGATGCCGCCGAATATGTTGACCAAGATCCCCTCTACGTTGGGATCGGAAAGAATGATTTTAAAAGCTGCCGTCACGCGTTCCGTCGTGGCACCCCCGCCCACGTCAAGGAAATTGGCCGGTTCGGACCCATAGAGCTTGATAATATCCATGGTGGCCATGGCCAGGCCGGCGCCGTTGACCATGCAACCGATCTGGCCGTCCAGTTTGATGTAGTTGAGCTCGTGGCGGGCCGCCTCTAGCTCCATGGCGTCTTCTTCGTCCTCATCGCGCATGCCGGCCACGTCCTTGTGGCGGAACAAGGCGTTGTCGTCGAAGTTCATCTTAGCATCCAAGGCCAGAACACTTCCGTCGCCGGTGACTACCAGCGGGTTAATCTCGATAATCGAGGCGTCCAGGGCATTGAACGCTTTGTACATGGCCATCATGAACTTAACCGCGGCGCCGACCTGTTTGCCTTCCAGCCCCAAGCCAAAGGCGATCTTGCGGCCGTGATAGGGCATGAAGCCAACCGCCGGATCGATAGCGATCTTCAAGATCTTGTCCGGCGTAGCCGCGGCCACCTCTTCAATTTCCATGCCGCCCTCGGTGGAGGCCATGACCGTAATGCGACTGGTAGCCCGGTCGACCAACATGCCCAAGTAAAGCTCGCGGGCGATATCGCAGCCTTCTTCGATGTAGAGCCGCTTAACCTCCTTACCGGCCGCGCCGGTCTGCTTGGTCACTAAGGTATGGCCTAGCATCTTGCGGGCATTTTCCCGGACATCATCCAAGGCCTTGCAGACCCTGACGCCGCCCGGCCCGTCCGGGTCGTCCTTAAAACGCCCCGCGCCACGGCCACCCGCATGAATTTGGGATTTGACCACCCAGATCGGGCCGCCCAACTCGCGGGCCGCGTTTTCCGCATCTTCTTGGTTGAATGCTACAATGCCCCTCGGCACCGCGACGCCATAGTCGGCAAGCAGGCTCTTAGCCTGGTATTCATGGATATTCATGAGTGATTAGTCTCTTTCGATTTCACGAGATGTCGCTCTCCCCAAAAACATCTCTCATCCCCAGTCCGCACCGGTCCGAGGCTCGAAACTCTGGGCCCGAGGCCAAGGAACGTCATTGGTTAGATTAACAGCTTGATGACGGGGCGCAACCGGGCAGCGCCCCTTCGCTCCTCGAGAGGTATGATTTATGGGCACGGGGTCTGCCTCAACAGGGTGCTATTTGGCCGCAGCGCGCTTCGGACGGCCTCTTCCAGCTTTTTTCGCGGCCGGCTTGCGGCCCCGTTTAGCGGCGGCCGGACCGCCGAAACCGAGCTTCTTGCATGCCGTAACGAGTCCGCTCACCGAGGCAACCGAGGCCCCCAACATCTTTCTCTCCGACGCGTTGAGCTGCAGCTCCACAATGCGCTCCACGCCGCCAGCGCCGATGACAACCGGCACGCCCACGTAGAGGTCCTTGACCCCATAGTGCCCATTGATGTGGGCGGCGCAGGGCAGGACCCTTTTTTTGTCTTTAAGATAGGCTTCCGCCATGGCGATAGCCGAGCTCGCTGGTGCATAAAATGCCGACCCGGTTTTCAAGAGGCCGACGATTTCGGCACCCCCGTTGCGGGTCCGGGTTACGATCTCCTTAACCCGCTGGTTGGAGATCCAGCCCATTTTCACCAATTCGGGCAAAGCAATACCGGCAACCGTGGAGTGACGCACCATGGGGACCATGCTGTCGCCGTGCCCGCCCAACACAAAGGCGGAGACGTCTTCCACCGAGACCCCCATTTCCTCGGCCAGGAAATAACGGAAGCGGGCCGAATCCAAGACGCCGGCCATGCCGACCACCTTGTTGGCAGGCAGGCCCGAACACTTTTGCAAGACCCAAACCATGGCATCCAAGGGATTGGTGATGCAAATGACAAAGGCCTTGGGGCAATTTTTGCGAATGCCGTCACCCACCGCTTGCATGACTTTGGCGTTGACCTCCAGCAAGTCATCGCGGCTCATGCCCGGCCGGCGGGGAATGCCCGCCGTCACGATCACCACATCGGCGCCCTTGATGGCGCTGTATTTGCTGGCCCCCAAGAGCTTGGCATCAAATCCTTCCACTGGCGAGGACTGGGCAAGATCCAAGGCCTTACCTTGGGGCACACCATCAACGATGTCGAAAAGGACAACGTCCCCCAACTCCTTCATGCCGGCCAGGAGGGCCAAGGTCCCGCCGATGTTACCAGCGCCAATGAGAGCAATTTTTTTGCGTGCCATAAGTGGATTTCTCCTTTGAGGAATGATGACGGCCGGACACCGATCGGGAGGCCTTTGAGGGGTTATGGTTACCTAGCGCGTATGAGGGCTTTGAGCAAGTTGGCCATAAGCCAATTAAGTAATCACATTCACTTTATAGGCCGCTCGCCATGTAAAGTCAGGTACTCCTCGGAGCGCATTTCTTGTAGGCGACTCACGGTCCGTTCAAACTCAAAGGCCCCGTCGCCGCTCGGGTAAAGCCGCTCGGGCGGCGCCTCGGCGGAGACGATCAGGCGGGCCTTCCTTTCGTAGAGCGCGTCGATCAGGGTCATAAAGCGCCGGGCTTCGTTCCGGTTTTCCTCACCCAGCATGGGCACGCCCGACAAAATCATCGTATGGAACCGCTCGGCAATCGCCAAATAATCCCCAGGCCCCAAGGGCGCCTCGCATAGCGCGGAAAAAGTAAATCGGGCCACGCCGCGGGCAGCCGCTTTGCTGGTGATTTCCCGACCCTTATGCGACAAGGTCTCGGATCCGATGGTGGCCCCTTCGGTCAAATCCGCAAAGGCCGCGTCCAAGGCCCGGTCCGCAGCCGGCCCAAGGGGCGCGTGATAGACAGGCAGGTTTTTCAAGCGAGACAGGCGATAGTCAACACCGGAATCCAACATCAGGATATCCAGTCTCTGCTTCATAAGCTCGATGAAAGGCTCAAAACGATCCCGCTGCAGCCCCCCTTCATAGAGGCGGTCCGGCGGCCAGTTCGAGGTGGCAACCACAACCACGCCGCAGTCAAACAGGGTCTCAAAGAGACGGCCTAGGATCATGGCATCGGCGATGTTGACCACGTGAAACTCGTCAAAACACAACAGCCAAGCTTCCTCGGCCATCTGGCGGGCCAGATCGGGCAGAGGATCGGTTTTGCTGCCCTTGCTTTCCTGACGCCAACTATGGAGGCGGTCCTGGACCTCTTGCATAAAGGCATGAAAATGCACACGCCGTTTTTGCGGCACGGGTGATTGGCTGAAAAATAAGTCCATGAGCATGGACTTGCCCGTTCCGACGCCGCCGAAAATGTAAAGACCCTGAGGCGGTTTGACCTGGCGGCGCCCCAGGCCAAGCCGCGCTTTCCATCCGGTTTCGCCGCTGGAGGGCTGATAGCCCTTGAGGGCGTTGTGCAAGGATTGAAGTTTCTCGGCCGCCAACTGCTGACCGGGGTCGGGCCTTAACTCACCGACTTGGCGCTTTTCCCGGTAAACCTCCAAGGGACCATGAGAGCCTGCATCGCTCATGTCCTCTACCGACCTCCCGCCACGCGCAAGATGGCACCCGTGGTGTAACTCGCCGCCGGCGAGAGCAACCATAAAATGGCCTCGGCGATCTCGCTTGGCTCACCGGCCCGTCCCATGGGAGTCGCCTTGGCAACCCGGTCCAGCCGTTCCGGGCGACCTGAGGTAACGTGAATTTCCGTGTTCACAATGCCCGGTGCCACCCCGTTCACTCGAATTCCTTCCGAGGCCAGCTCTTTCGCGAGACCGAGGGTTAAGCTATCCACGCCCCCCTTTGCGGCGGCGTACCAAACGTATTCACCCGGACTGCCGATAGTCGCGGCTCCCGTCGAAACATTGACAATGGCACCGCCGGTTCCGCCCCGATCCGTCGACATGCGGCTTATGGCTTGGCGAGCGCACCACATGGCCCCCAAGAGGTTCACCTCCACAACAGATCGAATGGTCGCATGGTCAGCATCGACAAAGCGCGACACATGACCGGTACGCCCGGCATTGTTGACCAAAGCCGTGACCGGTCCAAGCTGCCGGTCCACCTCTTGAAACATCACCCTGACCTGGCCCTCATCGCCCACATCGGCGCGATAGGTCATGGCGCGCCGGCCCCATGCGACGATATCCCGCGCAACATCCCCGGCGGAGTCTTCGTCATTTCGGTAGTTGATACACACATTGTAGCCGCGCTGGCCGGCTAGTCGCGCTGTTGCAGCCCCGATACCACGGCCGCCGCCGGTGACGATCAAGACTGGTGTCGAATTATCGCTTCGCTCAGTGCTCATGTTAGGCGACCTGATCAGCGTCAAGGCAGGTTTTTTCCATGTCGCGCCTCAGCTTCACCACCGGATCACTCGGGTCCAGGTTCACATCCTCCCAGCATAGTGGCGAGCCGGCGGGCACTCGTCTTTTGATCGTAATGCCTTGGGCCAGACCGATGGGCAGAGCACCGATCCGGATACTCTGGCTGGCAGGAAAAAGCTTGCCCCAGACACGATAACCACCTTCCCCATCCAGAACCTCGCCCGGCAGCAGGTCCCGCTTGGCTACCGCCACCACGTCGCCACGGAAGGCGCGCGGCGCTCCGGTCGCCTCGCCCCTGAGACCGGCGCTGAGGACGGAGATCCCGAGCTCCAGCCCGATCAAGTGATAGGGCTTATAGAGGGCGCTGAATTGAGCGGACCGGTCGGTGATCAAGCCATACTCCTTAAAACAGCGGGCGACATAATCGCTCGGCGCTTCGAAAACCACAAAGACACCCCAGCGTAAATCTTGGGCAACCGGACTGCCGTCACGCTCCAAACTTGAGATCACTTCGACCTGACCGTACTGGGCCAGGGTCCCGCCAACGGCAGCTGGTTTGAGAACCTCAGGCAAGGAATCAGTGCCGCAGGGTGGAAAAGCCAGGCCCTCGGGCGCAACCGCCAAATCGCAAGCATTGGCGACCGCCGCCATTTCGATGGCGGACTTGGTTCCATCCAAGAAAGAGTTAAACATTTGCGGGTTCATGCCGCCCGCTGCGGCCTCGGACTCGCTAAGCCCATAATAGCGCCACACAGTCTCGGGGGTTGAGGCGTGAAAATGGGGCAGATACTTGGTGCCCTTTCCGGCCGCGACCACGGAAAGGCCGCAGGCCCGCGCCCAATCCACTTGCTCGGCAATCAGGGCCGGCTGATCGCCATAAGCCAAGGAATAAACCAGCCCTGCGGCAGCAAATTCCCGCGCCAACAAGGGACCGGCCAGGGCATCCGCCTCGACCGACACCATAACCAGATGCTTGCCTTGGGAGAGTGCCAACTTTGCGTGGGTAATGGCCGTGGGCGGGTGTCCCGTGGCCTCGATCACCACATCCACCTTGGGTGATTCGATAAGGGAAGCGGCATCTTCCAGAACGCAGGTCGCACCGGTCGTGATCGCCTGGTTAAGGGTGGCAGCATTGATCTGCGCCCCGTCCCACCCAATGCTCTTGAGGTTGTCTTTGACCTTGCCGGGATCCAAATCGGCGATGGCAGCCACGTGCAGCCCCTTCGTCCGTAGCGCCTGGGCCAAAAACATGGTGCCGAACTTGCCAGCACCGATCAGCCCGACCCGCAAGGGCCCCTGTTCCACATGATGTTTTTGTAAGAGGGTGTAAAGGTTCATGGCCGCCTACCAGCTTGACCACAAATCATTGGCGCAACAAGCCGTTTCTTAAACTTAGCCTTTGCGCTCGATCATGAGCTTTTTGATTTCCGCGATAGCCTTGGCCGGATTCAAATGCTTGGGGCACGTGCGGGTGCAGTTCATGATGGTATGGCAGCGATATAGGCGGAAGGGATCCTCAAGCTGATCCAGGCGATCACCCGTTGCCTCGTCCCGGCTGTCGGCGATCCATCGATATGCTTGCAGCAACACGGCCGGCCCCAGGTAACGGTCCCCATTCCACCAATAGCTTGGACAAGAGGTCGAGCAGCAAAAGCACAGAATGCATTCCCACAGACCATCCAGCTTGACCCGCTCGTCATGGGACTGGAGCCGTTCCCGCTCCGGCGCCGGCGTGTCGGTTTTCAGCCAGGGCTCGATGGAGGCGTACTGGGCATAGATCTGATTACAATCAGGCACCAAATCCTTGACCACGGCCATATGAGGCAAGGGGTAGATTTTTACGTCCCCATTGATCTCACTGATATATTTTGTGCAGGCCAAAGTGTTGGTGCCGTCGATATTCATGGCGCAAGACCCGCAGACGCCCTCACGGCAAGAACGGCGGAAGGTCAAGGTGGAATCAATCTCATTTTTAATTTTGATCAGCGCATCCAGCACCATAGGGCCGCAGCTGTCCAAATCAACGTGAAAGGTGTCCACTTGCGGGTTTTCACCGTCGTCCGCGTTCCAGCGATAGACATGAAAGGCCTTGGTCTTGGTCGCGCCGGACGGCGCCGGGTGGGTACGGCCGGTGTTGATCTTGGAATTTGCCGGAAGTGCGAACTCAGCCATTTTGTCGGCCTATCCTTTTTTGCCAGATAACAGTCAAACCCCTGCCTTCCTAATAAACCCGCTTTTTCGGCGGGAATGCCTGGACTTCGTTGCTCATGGTGTTCATGTGAACCGGGCGGAAGTCGAAGCCCACCTCGCCCGCCTCATTGCAATAGGCCAAGGTGTGTTTCATCCAGTTAACATCGTCCCGATCAGGAAAGTCTTCGCGGGCATGGGCGCCACGGCTTTCCTCACGGTTCAGCGCCGAGGCCATGGTCACCCGAGCCTGATACAATAGATTGTCTAGTTCCAGGGTTTCGACCAAGTCCGAGTTCCATATCATGGAGCGGTCACTGACCTTAACATGGCCTCTTTTGGCCCAAACTGAGGTTAAAGCCTCATGACCTTCTGCCAATGTCTCACCCGTGCGGAACACGGCGGCATGCCCTTGCATGGCCTTTTGCATCTCAAGCCGCAGTTCCGCTGTGGGCATGTCCCCAGCGGCGTGACGGGCCCGATCCAGTCGGGTCAGCGCCAGTTCATCCGCGTCGGGCGGTAAGGGTGCTTGAGACGCGCCGGGCGTAATAATTTCGGCGCAGTGATGGGCCGCCGAACGACCGAAAACCACCAGGTCAAGCAAAGAATTCGAGCCTAGACGATTGGCGCCATGTACCGATACGCAAGCAGCCTCGCCGATAGCCATGAGCCCGGGGATGACCGTATCCGGACTATCATCGGTAGCCACCACAACCTCGCCCGAATAGAGGGTTGGGATGCCACCCATATTGTAATGGCAGGTGGGCAGCACCGGAATGGGTTCCTTGGTCACGTCCACACCAGCGAAGATGCGCGCCGATTCGGCGATACCCGGCAGGCGCTCATTGATCAGCGCCGGATCAAGGTGCTCGATGTGAAGATGGATATGATCCTTGTTCGCGCCGACCCCCCGGCCCTCGCGGATCTCCATCGTCATGGAACGGCTGACCACGTCCCGGCTGGCCAAATCCTTGGCCGAGGGAGCGTAGCGCTCCATGAAACGTTCACCTTCTGAATTGGTGAGGTAGCCGCCCTCGCCCCGCACCCCCTCAGTGATAAGACAACCGGCACCGTAAATGCCGGTGGGGTGGAATTGTACAAATTCCATGTCCTGAAGAGGCAGGCCGGCCCGCAGGGCCATCGCACTGCCATCGCCGGTCTGGGTGTGCGCGCCGGTACAAGAAAAATACGTTCGGCCATAGCCGCCGGTGGCAATTATCACCATCTGAGCCCGGAAACGATGAATGGTGCCATCGTCCAAGTTCCAGGCAACCAAGCCACGGCACATACCGTCTTCCATCATCAGATCGATGGCGAAGTACTCGACGAAAAATTCCGCATGGCAGCGCAGGGCCTGCTGATAGAGGGTGTGCAGCATAGCATGGCCCGTCCGGTCGGCAGCAGCACAGGTGCGCTGAGCGATGCCCTCGCCGAAGTGGGTTGTCATGCCGCCGAAGGGGCGCTGATAGATTTTGCCCTCTTCCGTGCGGCTGAAAGGCATACCGTAGTGCTCCAGCTCCAAAATCGCCGGCACCGCCTCGCGAACCATGTATTCGATAGCGTCCTGGTCACCCAGCCAATCGGACCCTTTGACGGTATCATACATATGCCAGCGCCAGTCATCGGCGCCCATATTACCAAGGGAGGCAGAAACACCTCCTTGCGCAGCAACCGTATGACTACGGGTTGGAAAGACTTTGGTCACACAGGCGGTGCGCAAACCCGATTCCGCCAAACCGACGGTTGCCCTTAGGCCAGCCCCACCCGCGCCAACCACAACTACGTCATAGGTGTGGTCAACGATGTCATAGGCGCCATTGGCCGGCGCTTTTCCCATCCCGTTTGCGCCCCCGTTGGACGCCCCTGATCCATTGCCCGATGAATTGCTCATTGGCTACTCTTTAACCCGCAAATAGAATTGACAGTACCGAGACGACGGCGATGAGACCCAACAAAAAACAGGCACCCTTAACAAAGATCAGCACGACAATCTTGACGGCCTCGTGATGCACATAATCTTCGATAACCACCTGAAGACCAAGATAGGCATGGTAGAAGGTCGCTAGGATAACTGAAATTAAAAGAACCGCCACGACAGGCGATCCCACCCAAGCGCGCATGGTCTGGTAGTCAGCACCTGCCAAAGCCGCCACAGAAACGGCAAACCAGATGGTCAAGGGCACCAAAGCAATGGCCGTGAGCCGTTGCGACCACCAGTGGGCGCTTCCCTCCTTGGCTGAGCCTAAGCCCCGCACCCGGCCCAACTGCGATTTAAAACTCATCCTTGGCGCCTTCCCAAAATTTCTCGAGACTCCAAATCCGCACTACCGAGATTAGGTGACGATTGCGATAAGCCAGGCTATGAGCGTAAGGCCCGCCGAGGCACCGACGACAATCCAACCGGAACGGTACACTTCCGGCAATTCAAATCCGTAGCCCGCGTCCCAGACCAAATGCCGAATACCGTTGCAAAGATGATAGAATAAGGCCCAAGACCAACCAAAGAGCAAAAGGCGCCCGATGATGGATCCAATAAAGGATTGCGCCGTGGCATAATCCTCTTCACCGGCCGCCGTCGCGGCCAGCCAGTACACCAACAAAAGGGTGCCGACGGCGAGCGCCACGCCCGTCATGCGATGCAATATAGACAGAACCGATGTCAACTGCGGGCGATAGACCTGCAGATGGGGCGACAAAGGTCGTTGGCGGCTACTCATATAACTCCCCCTGCGCCAGCAGACATGGGATCATTCCTTCCCAGGCAAATTCCGAGGCAGCAGTCCTAAAAACAAAATCCTAATACCATGGCCATTTTTGCTACCCCGAACATTAGCAGGAAAGCCCTTAAGCCAAATTACCTAGTCTTTCATTTAGACCGCCCAAGGACGTTAGTCAACTTGACCTCCTCTCGGCCAAAAGCCGCACATTGACAAAGAGGTCCAGCCGCCTAAATGGCATTTAACAGTTGTGAAAATTTCCGAATATTTATCCTTGACCAATCCCCTTTATGGTAAAATTTTACCATATTTAGATACTTTAAAGTATATTGCTACAATATATAGAATATTAGCCTCGCCAAGGCCGTCAGAAACATAATATTTGTGGATAAACCTGTGGATAATCTGTGATTTGATTGTGCAATTCAGAGATTTTATCAACAGAAATATTTACTTCTATTTGAATTTTCTCTTGTCGAAATTAACAATTCCCGCGAACATAAATTTGTTCGCGATGTTACCGGTTTCTCGGTATTCGCGGCTGACGTGGCCCGGTTTCGACTGGGTTGCATGGGGTCTTCTTAAGTGTTGGGACTTCGGTCACAGGATGGAAAGGGGGCGCCAAACGCAAAACGGCTTGGCCACCTCATATGCGGGATGGCCTCTTTCGAGAGGTCAGCTTTGCGGGGGGAGGTTCAGGTCCCTACCTAGGGAGGAGAAGTGGCTTCGGGCATTGATCCTTCGATGGTTCGGCTCCTGACCGTTTTGTGTTGAGACCTCCGTGCCTCGCGCAAGAAGGTTTCCGGCTGTGAAGGCAAGGTGATCGGTGGGGGGACCAGGTCTTTCGGGACCTTGGTCCTTGGCGAAGGCGGCTTGAGTTGCCCTGCAGGTCTTGGCCGCCATTTCGGAAGATTAGGTATGGCCCCCGCGCCTCCGTTCTTCCGGTAAGACGAGATCCGCGTGTTTCGACATGAGGGTTTAGTCGGGGGAAAGTTTGGGGCTTAGCGGCCTCGACCTGGGTTACGACGACGAGCCTTGCAAGAGGCTCGGCGGGGTGGAGAGGGAGCTCTCGGGTTCTCATACTTCGCTCAGTAGCAAAGGTGGAGTTGGTTTTTCGGAACCGATGCTTTTCCCGGTCTGCGGTGGGAGTTTGGGTTCGTCCCGGATAAGCGCCGCAAGATCGCCGGAGGGTCACGGATGAGGGTCTTGTCAAGTCTACCGGAAGAGAGATGTGGCCTCCCCCCCAAGGGAGATCCGTTTCGTCAGCTGCCGCCGCTGGTTTCGCCAGGTCTAGTGTCGGCGCGATGGGACACAAAGCATCTCATGCGCTCGCGAACGAGGGCTGTTCTCAGCCCATGAGGCGTCGGGGTTTGTTGTCCCTTGGGGCAGCATCGCGGAAGTTCGGCTTCCGGCCTCGACGTCTCTTTCTATTTGCGGACGAAGCTAATTTGATCGCGACAATATCTTGCGTATTCTGGACTGCCTCTCAATCTCAAAAGGTGCGATGGTCAGGTGGTGCGGCGGGGCATGAGGACCGTGTAATCCAGATCCAGAACCACCGAAGGGTCGTATTTTTTATCATCTCCCCGATCCGGAAATACACTGCAGGCCTGGTCCTTGCAGGCGAGGGTGCGCAGGCGTAGTGCACCCAGATCGACCCGACCGGGAACTTCTATTTGTTCCAGCACCTCAGACCAGGCGTAAATAGTGTCACCGGCAAAGCTTGGCGCGGTATGGCTGCCTCCATTTATCGCTATCATCTTGACCCCATTGGCCAGACCATTGAAAGAGAGGGCCCGGGCCAGGGAGATAATATGCCCCCCGTAAATGATGCGCCGGCCAAAACGACCCTCGCGCTCTACGTGGTTGTTGAAATGAACCTTAGCCGTGTTTTGATAAAGGCGGGTCGCCATTTGGTGTTCCGCCTCTTCAATGGTCATGCCATCCACATGGTCGATCTTTTCCCCAACCTGATAGTCGTCCCAGCAATGGGGCGCTCCCGCGAGGGAAAAATCGTAGTCAGAGAAATTTAAGCTCTGTGGCACTCGAAGATCATCAGCGGCCACCTTTTCCGCGAGATCGGGTACAATCGGTTCAGGCGCCGGGCTAGAGGTGTCTTTTTTGCGCACCATGACCCAACGAACGTAATCCAAAACCGTCTCGCCGTTTTGGTTGACACCCCGCGACCGCACGTAAACCGTCCCCGTTTTGCCATTGGAATTTTCCTTGAGACCAATGACCTGGCTCGTGCTGGAAAGGCTGTCGCTGGGATAAACCGGCACGCCAAAGCGGCATTCTGCATATCCCAAATTAGCAATCGCGTTCAGTGAAATATCAGGGACAGTTTTGCCAAAGACCACGTGAAAGGCCAAAAGGTCATCAACCGGCGACCTGGCAAGCCCTGAACGTTGGGCAAAAGCATCTGATGACTGCAAGGCAAAGCGAGATCCGTAGAGGCTGGTATAAAGAGCCTGATCGCCGAGGGTAACAGTTCGGGGCGTGGCGTGCACCAACTCACGCCCTAAAAAGAAATCTTCAAAAAAATTTCCCGAATTGGTTTTGCTCATCTCTTACCTTGCCTTGGGCCTCGCAGCTTCATAGGGGGGACGCGCGTCCACCCAAAGGCCTGCTACCGCTTTTTCGTGATAGCTGACCGCGAAGATCAGCTGGCCGCGGTTCTCTGTTCGATTTCGGTAGCCATGCCCACAATCCGCTTGGCATTTTCCACATGGAGGTTTTCGATCAACTTGCCCTGATAGACCGCGACGCCCTTGCCCTGGGCAACCGCTTCGGCATGGGCCTTAATAATCTCATAGGACCAATTTACCTCCTCAGGTGTCGGCGAGAAGGCTTCATTGGCGATTTGGATTGTACGAGGATGAATAAGGGTTTTACCGTCAAACCCCATGGCCACGCCTTGCTTGCAGGAATAGGCCAAGCCTTCGTCGTCGCGCAGGTCCAAGTGCACCCCGTCCAAGATCGCCAAGTTGAAGGCCCGGGCTGCCAACAGGCAAATTCCCAAACTGGTCATCATGGGCATGCGATCCTTTGTGTGACTTGCATGCAGATCCTTGGCCAGGTCCGAAGTCCCCATCACCAGGCACGTCAGACGCGGGCTGGAGCCGCAGATTTCTTCGGACCGTAACATGCCTAGTGGCGTTTCCATCATGGCCCAGATGCTCATGTCCGGCCGGGCGCCATGGGTGACCATCACCATCTCTGCCTGGCGAATCATGTCGGCGCTCTCTACTTTGGGCAAAAGAACCGCGTCGGCGCCGCTCTGGGACGCCGCCACGAGGTCCTTATAGCCCCAGGGTGCCGATAAGGAGTTAATCCGGATGACAAGCTCGCGATAGCCGTACCCGCCTGCGGAAATAGCATCCAGAACATTCTGGCGGGCTTGTTTTTTGGCATCTGCCGCCACAGAATCTTCCAAATCCAGAATGAGGGAATCAGCCGGCAAAGTCCGCGCCTTTTCCAAGGCACGGGTGTTTGAGCCGGGCATATATAGGACGGAGCGGCGTGGGCGAGCGTTTGATGACATTTTTTCCTCGGTTAGACTCATAGAATTCTGGGCAAGAGAGCCAATTTGCGGGACTATAGCCCAAGTTTTCGGCGTGACAAGGCGGACCAATCGTTATCTCCTTTAGAGCGGTTTTTTCCCACCGCACGCATCCTATTGCCAATGAGTTAAACCAAACTTGAGATGAATATCCTCTCTGTCCAATCCCACGTAACCTATGGCTATGTGGGTAATTCTGCGGCGGTCTTTGCCTTACAGAGACTGGGGCACCAGGTATGGCCTATCCACACTGTCGCCTTTTCCAATCATACCGGGTATGAGGGCTGGAGTGGCCAGGTCTTTACCGCTGATCACGTGCGCGACCTTGTGGATGGGCTGGAAGCACGTGGCCTCTTACGCCATTGCGATGCTGTCCTAACCGGCTATTTGGGCAGTCTGGAATTGGCCCACGCCATCCTGGATGCCGTCGATAAGGTGCGCACGGCCAATCCTGATGCCGTCTTCGCCTGCGACCCGGTCATGGGCGATCGGGATGGCGGCCTCTATGTGCGGGCCGGACTGCCCGAGTTCTTCGCTGAGCGGGCCATCGCGGCCGCCAACATCATTTCCCCCAATCATTTCGAACTGGAGCAATTGGCCGGAGAGCAGATTGTGTCACGGTCTCAGGCCATTTCCGCGGCATCCCGTATTTTGTCCGCCCCTGCGTCACAATCCCTGAAGGCAGTTGTAATCACCAGCCTGGCTCACGAAGATGTCCAATCCGGTGAAATCGAAATGTTGGCCGTGTCGCGCGAGGGTACCTGGCAGCTGACCACGCCCTTTTTGGCCATGGACCCCATGCCCAGCGGGGCGGGCGACCTTGTGAGTGCCCTTTTCCTGGCCCATTCCTTAAGCGGCAACGATCCCGCCACCGCCCTGGCGCAGACCGGCTCGTCTGTCTTTGCGGTCCTGTCCGAGACGCAGAAGACCGGCAGCCGGGAGTTGGAACTTGTCCGGGCGCAGGATAAATTAGCCTCCCCGGACCGTCGGTTTAAGGCGATCCAGATTACCTGACGGCCCGCTTGCCGGTTTTTAGCTCAGGTAGTCTTGCGCCAGGGCTTCAGCGATCTGCACGGCGTTCAGGGCAGCGCCCTTGCGCAGATTGTCGGCCACCACCCAAAGGGACAGGCCGTTGTCGACGGTGGGATCGGCACGAATACGGCTCACAAAGACCGGGTCCTCGCCCACACACTCCGCTGGCGTGACGTAGCCTTCATCAACCCGGTGGTCCACCACTGTCACGCCTTCCTGATCTCTGAGGGCCGCACGAGCATCCTCAGGGCTGATCGGGCTATCGAATTCCAAATTCACCGCCTCGGCATGGCCGACGAAAGCCGGCACCCGCACACAGGTCGCGGTCACCTTAATGGAGGGATCGAGGATTTTTTTCGTCTCCACCGACATCTTCCATTCTTCCTTGGTGTAGCCGTCCTCCATGAAAACATCGATGTGGGGGATGACGTTAAAGGCGATCTGCTTGGTGAACTGCTCGGATTTCACCGGCTCGTTCACATAGATGCCGCGGGTTTGATTGAAGAGTTCGTCCATGGCGTCCTTACCGGCGCCGCTGACGGCCTGATAGGTGGAGACCACCACCCGCCGAATGCGCGCGATATCATGCAGGGGCTTGAGGGCCAATAGCATCTGAATGGTGGAGCAGTTGGGATTGGCGATGATGTTGCGCTTGGAATAGCCCGCTATGGCTTCCCGGTTCACCTCAGGCACCACCAAGGGCACGTCCGGATCCATGCGAAAGTGGGAGGTATTGTCGATAACCACAGCCCCTGCCTTGGCGGCGCGGGGCGAATGGATGGCCGAAATAGAGGCACCGGGAGAGGACAAAACGATATCGGTCCCTGAAAAATCGAAAGCCTCCAAGTCTTGAACCTTAAGCTCATCGTCTTCACCAAAAGACACCTTGGTTCCGATGGATCGTTTCGAAGCCAGCGCCGCGATATCGTCAATTGGAAAGGCCCGTTCGGCAAGCGTCGCCAAAATTTCGTGGCCCACCGCGCCGGTGGCGCCCACTATAGCTAATTTAAATCCCATCGTCTTTTCCTAACATCATCGAAGAGTCATCGTGATCGGAAGCGGCTTGACCTACGCCGCTCCGGTGGTTTTTGCAAGGATGGTTTTTACCGGAGCGATGGGGGCTTTCCAGGCCCTCGGATCCCTTTTCATCGCCATTTTCAGAGGATTTGTCGAGCCGGGCCAAAGGATCCTCATCCGCCTCGCTAGGGGCCAGCCACCGGCTGGAGGTGTCACGCCACAAGCTCATCGCACCGCTCCCAAAATTCCAGGGCAAAATCGCCCACTTTTGAAAATCCTAAAGCCTGATAGGCCCGTTTCGCCGCCGGGTCATGGACAAAAAGAATCGCCCTCTTAATACCAAGGTTACGCAGTTGGCCCAAGGCGCCGGCAATCACCGCGCGGGCAAAGCCCTGATTCCGATAGGCCGGCGGCGTGCGCACATTGCCTATTTGAACCCTATCCCCCGCGCGAGCAACGATCTCGCAATTGGCCACAATGCGGCCGTTTTGTTCCAAGACCCACAAAGACTTTTCCCCATGTGATCGCTCGATGCGGGTTCGAGAATTTCGCCTCAGTTTGGGATCGTCGGCACGGTCGAGGGTCTCCCTTTCCTGATCGACACGCCAATTGCTCAAAAGGTCAATTTCACTGGACCGCGGACGGCGGCATATCACGTCAGGGCGGGTGAGAGCCTGTGGTGTCGCGAGGGCTTCCATGTCGAGCACCATGAGCTCCTGGGGCATGCTTTGTCGCAACCGGAAGCCTTGGTCGGCAAAGAGTCTGCTTAATGACTCTACGTTAGGCCGCGGCCCCAGAACGCCGGTCATCGGCCGGCGGGTTTCAGACAGACAGAGTGAGGTCAGTTCAGGCAGCTTTTTATCGCCCTGAACCAAAAGCATGCCATTCCAAAAATGACCGGCAACAGCGACAATTTCACCGGCGACCAGATAGGCGGCATAGGTTCCCTCGAAGGTCCGGCCACCATCCGACAAGCCTGCGCGGGTGATATTGCTGTAGAGGATCAAACCCCTATCAAGATCCTGCTCAAGAAAAGCCTGGAGCCTTTCTTGATCCGACGCCGTCAAAACTCGAACTTCACTCTGAACCATCATCTTTCGCCAAAAAACTGGCGCTCCCCGATTTGGCATAAAAAAAGAGCCGCTCTTTGGAGCGGCCCGCTTGCGAAAATCATAACTTGGTTATGAGACATCAACGCATCGCGGCCGCCCCCAAGGTTTTGGTGGTCATGGTTTTGCCGGTCATGGTTTTAATGGCGGCTGTTGCCGAGGCATGACAGAGGGATCCGCAGCCGAGGCGGCGAAAACCCAATTCACTATCAAACCCAAAAATCATGGCACGAAACTCAAAGCCCATTGCGTTGATGAAGGGACCATAGTCCCCCCTTTCTTAACGGTCAATGACCGATGATCTCTTTTTTAGCTTGAAAGCTTGTCCAGCTCTGCCAGAACCGCATCGCCCATTTGGTCCGTCGAGACCTGGGTACAGCCCTCGGCCATGATATCACCGGTGCGAATGCCCTGATCCAAGGTGTTACGGACAGCCTGCTCAATGCGGTCGGCTTCGCTTCCCAGGTCAAAAGAGTAGCGTAGCATCATGGCGAATGAGAGCATGGTCGCCAGGGGATTGGCCAGGCCTTGTCCGGCAATGTCAGGAGCACTGCCGTGGACCGGTTCGTACATGGCCATGCGCCGCCCGCTGGCATCGGTGTCCCCCAGAGAGGCCGAGGGCAACATGCCCAAGGATCCGGTCAGCATGGCAGCCGCGTCGGAGAGCATGTCGCCAAAAAGATTGTCGGTAACGATCACGTCGAACTGCTTGGGCTGACGCACCAGCTGCATGGCGCAGTTATCTGCGTACATGTGGGACAGCTCAATGTGCTCATAGCCCTCGCCGTGGAGCTTGGCCACCTCTTGGCGCCACAGCACGCCGGATTCCATTACATTGGCCTTCTCCACCGAGCAGACTCGATTGTCCCGCTTGGCGGCCAGATCAAAGGCTACTCGGGCGACCCGATGAATCTCCGGTGTGGTATAGACCTGGGTGTTAATGCCCCGGCGGGTACCGTCGGGCAGATCCTCAATGCCGCGCGGTTCGCCGAAATAGACCCCGCCGGTCAACTCGCGAACGATCATAATGTCCAGACCCGAGACGATTTCCGGCTTTAGGGTGGAGGCCTCCACCAAGGCATCGAAACAGAGTGCCGGACGCAGATTGGCAAAGAGCTGCATCTCCTTACGCAAACGCAGCAGACCCCGTTCCGGCTTCACATCAAAGGGCAAATCGTCCCACTCGGGGCCGCCGACAGCACCCAAAAAGACTGCATCGGCCCTGAGGGCTTTTTCCATTGTGGTATCGGTGAGAGGCACCCCATGGGCATCAATGGCGGCGCCGCCCACCAAATCCTCGTCCCATTCGAACGACAGGGCTTCGCGCGCAGCCAGCCAGTCCGCAACGCGGCGCACCTGCGCCATCGCCTCCGGGCCAATTCCATCGCCCGGCAAAACAAGGAGCTTTTTATTGGCGGCCATCATCTTCCCCCTTAGGTAAAAATCGATTTTCCGAATGGTATTTTGCCGCGGCCAACTCAGGTCTGCGGCGAGCGGTGCCCGTGTTCAACCCAGCCGTGACTCAATTTGCGGCTATTTTCGAATGAATCGATGTGGTGATCCTTTTCCATGGTCAATGCGATGTGATCCAGACCATTGATCAGGCAGTGCTGGTGAAAGGGGTCCACGTCAAATTCAAGCTCGAAGCCGTCCGGCGCCGTGACCAACTTTTGCGGCAGATCGACCGTAAAGACCGCATTGGCGCCCTTGTGGGCATGGTCCATCAAAACGTCCACGTGGCTGCCATGCAGGCGCACCGGCAAGATCCCGTTCTTGAAGCAATTGTGGTAAAAGATGTCGGCGAAGCTTTCAGAGATCACACAACGGATCCCGTGGTCCAGCAGCGCCCAGGGCGCATGTTCCCGGCTGGATCCGCAGCCGAAGTTGGCGCCGGCGATCAGGATTTCAGCCTTCTCATAGTGGGGATGATCCAGCACGAAACCGTCCTTGGGATTGCCCACCTCGTCAAAGCGCATTTCGTAGAACAGCCCCCTGGAAAGACCGGTCCGCTTGGTGGTCTTAAGGAACTGCTTGGGGATGATCATGTCCGTGTCCACATTGACGATCGGCAAAGGCGCCGCCGGGGATGTCAAGGTTGTGAATTTCTGCATGGTCCCTTTTCCTTTTCGTCCGCAAGACGCCAATAGATCGCCTTATTGGAAATCCCGCACGTCCGCGATGTGGCCGGCGACCGCCGCCGCCACCGCCATGCCCGGGCTCATCAGGTGGGTGCGGCCACCCCGGCCCTGTCGGCCTTCGAAGTTGCGGTTCGAGGTGGAGGCACAGCGCTCGCCCGGCGACAAACGATCCGCATTCATGGCGAGGCACATGGAACAGCCCGGCTCGCGCCACTCGAAGCCGGCTTCGAGGAAAATTTTGTCTAGGCCTTCCTCTTCCGCCTGCTCTTTAACCAAGCCCGACCCGGGCACGATCATGGCCTGCACCTGATCCGCCACCTTGCGGCCCCGGGCAATGGTGGCAGCCTCTCGAAGGTCCTCAATCCGGCCGTTGGTGCACGAGCCAATAAAAACCTTGTCGACGGGTACCTGGTTGATCGCAGCGCCCGCTTCCAAGCCCATGTAGTCCAAGGAGCGGGAAATGGCCTGACGCTTTTGGTCGTCGCGCGCATCCTCCGGCGCGGGGATCGTGCCGGTTATGGGCACGACGTCTTCCGGGCTGGTGCCCCAGGTCACTTGCGGCACGATATCGGCCGCGTTTAATACCACTTCGGTATCGTAGGTGGCTCCTGGGTCGGACGGCAGCTCCTTCCAATGAGCCAGCGCCTGTTCCCACGCGGCCCCTTTGGGTACCATGGGCCGGCCCATCAGGTAGTCGTAGGTTTTTTGATCCGGGGCCACTAGGCCCGCTCGGGCGCCCGCCTCAATGGACATGTTGCAGATGGTCATGCGGCCTTCCATGGACAGGTCGGTTATCGCCTGGCCTGCATATTCGATCACATGCCCCGTGCCGCCGGCGGTCCCGAGCTTGCCGATGATCGCCAAAATCAAATCCTTGGCCGTGGTCCCGACGGGGGCTGTCCCCTCGACCTTAACCAGCATATTTTTAGAGGCTTTGGCGGTGAGGGTGTTGGTGGCCATGACATGCTCCACCTCGGAGGTGCCAATGCCGAATGCCAGCGCCCCAAAGGCGCCATGGGTTGCCGTGTGGCTGTCACCGCACACAATCGTGGTGCCCGGAAGGGTAAAACCCTGCTCCGGCCCGACGATGTGGACGATGCCTTGGCGCACATCGTCCATGGCAAAGTAGTGCACGCCAAAATCCTCGCAATTTTGCTCCAAGGTTTCGACCTGGACCCGACTTTCCTCGTCGTCTATGCCAGCATCCCGGTTGGTGGTCGGCACGTTGTGATCAGCCACCGCCAGGGTCAGCTCGGGCCTGCGCAAGCTTCGTCCCGCCAGGCGCAGCCCTTCAAAGGCCTGCGGGCTGGTGACTTCATGGACCAGGTGGCGATCGATATACAATAGGGACGTGCCATCGTCTTCTTGATGGACCAAATGGCTATCCCAGATTTTGTCGTACAGCGTGCGTGCTTTGCTCATGGTGCAAATCAGCCTCTAAAATCCCTTCGCCTTTAGCGGCAACCCCTTACTATAACATATATATGACACAGCGTGCCCTTCGCTAACCCCCCATCCAGGTTACACGTGGGCAATGTTTCTCATCGGAAGCTGCATCCGGCTGAACGTGAGACCCGTAAGCGACACGCCACCGGAGCCACAAAAAGCTTAGCCCTTGGCCGCTTTCGCCTTGGCCTGCTTGTCCGCCCGGTTTTGGGCCGCCAATTGCCGTTCAGCCGCCGCTGCCTTGCCCGCCGCGCCAGTGGTTTTTTCGGCAATTCGCGCCGATTTCCCGCGACGGCCACGCAGGTAATAAAGCTTGGCTCGGCGCACATCGCCCCGCCGGACTAGCTCGATGGAATCGATACGCGGGCTGTAGAGCGGGAAGATACGCTCAACCCCTTCCCCGTAGGAAATCTTACGCACGGTAAAAGAGGAATTGAGACCCCGATTACGGCGGGCGATGCAAACCCCCTCAAATGCCTGGATTCGCTCGCGGCTGCCTTCCACGACCTTCACGTTGACCCGGACCGTATCACCGGGGGAAAACTCGGGGGCTTTGCCGCTTTGCTCCAAGCGTTCTACTTGCTCTTGTTCAAGTTTTTCAATGATATTCATCGCTCTTATCCTCAGGCTTTCTTCCAAGGGGCTGTCGCCCTGAAACTGACTAACCGTCCTTTTTTTCCCTATAGCGCTGCCACAAATCAGGGCGCCGCTCTTTTGTCGTCTCTTCCGCCTTGGCTTGGCGCCACTGGCGAATTTTCTCGTGATGCCCCGTCGTTAGAACCGCCGGAACATCGCGCCCCTGCCATTCAGCCGGTCGCGTATAGTGGGGGTATTCCAACAAACCTTCCTCAAACGATTCTTCACTCCAACTTTCACTGTTGCCCATAACCCCCGGCAACAAACGCACCACCGCATCAACCAATACCTGGGCGGCCAGTTCTCCACCGGAGAGAACAAAATCGCCGATCGAAAACTCTTCAACCTGCCAGGCGTCCAAGACCCGCTGGTCCACGCCCTCATAGCGACCGCACAAGATGCGAACCCCCGGCCCGTCAGCCATTTCCTTGGCCAGGTCCTGGGTCAGGACACGACCGCGGGGCGACAAATAAACCAAGGGTCCCGGCTGGTCGGCGCTGGCCGCAAAGGCACCGTCGATCACATCCGGCCGCATCACCATCCCGGCGCCACCCCCAAAAGGCGTGTCGTCCACGGAACGATGCTTGTCTTTGGCGAAGTCCCGGAGATCCAGCACATCTAGATGCCAATCACCCTTCGCCAGAGCTTTGCCGGCCAGGCTCAGCCCTAGGGACCCCGGAAACATCTCCGGAAAAATGGTCAGGACCGTCGCGGTCCAACCCGCCATTGCGCCCTCCCGTCCGTGTTATCCACTGCAAGACGACAAAGGCGGCGTGTTATGACCCTTTGGGCGCCTTTTGTCTAGTCTCAGCCTCATCCAGGCGCCCCTTTTTCCTTACCTCTGTGGCCGCCGCAATCACTCTCGCCGAGCGCTTCACCGGCGTCTTGATCGACCTTCCCTTCTGCCATTTCGGGCGGATAAGCTCGAATTTGGCCGGCTGCTATATCCACCTCAGGCACCACCATCTTGGTAAAGGGCAACAAAAGGTCTCCGGATGCCTCGCTCACAACCTCCAAAAAGTCGCCGGCGCCATGGTTTTGAACGGATCGAACCACGCCCAAGGATTGGCCCTCCCCATCTAAAACCTGCAATCCGATCAGATCACTATAATAAAACTCCTCCTCTTCCGGCTCAGGCAGGGCATCGCGCTCCACATAGAGTTCCAGCCCTTTGAGCATTTCAGCCTGGTCCCGATTGGTGACCCCATCCACTTTGGCCAAAAGCAAGTTCTTTGCCGTCCCCACGAGGGTGAGGTTAAACTGGCGGTGGCGACCTTTATCCCACAAGGGACCATAAGCTGCGAGGTCCTCGGGCACTTGGGTCCAACTCTTGACCT
>JBCCHN010000019.1:0-56843 GCA_039028695.1 Pseudomonadota bacterium | reverse complement strand
TCGATGGGCGCCAAAGCTTGAGAGGCGATGTCGATCATGTAACGCGAGCGCTCAGTAAAGCCGCCGACCTCGCCCTTTCCGAACCGAACCGGGCGGCCCATTTGCCAGGCCAGCTCATCCACGTGGGTCTCCGATTGCGCAACAAAGGCATCCACTGCCGCCGAGCAGATGGCCGCGCGCTGGTCCAGAGGTGTCCCCTGCCATGCTTTTTGGGCCCGCGCGGCCTTGGCCAGAGCGTTTTCAATCTGTTGCCCGGAAGCCAATTCACGCTCCACATAGGTGGAGCCGTCCACTGGTGAGACGACGCGCAATGTCGATGAAGCCATGGTCCTTTCCTTCCCCCACTCTCATTTAATTCCCGATCCGAGGACTTTATGCCTACGAACCGGACGCGGCCAATTGCGACACCTGGGCCACAAGTGACCTCAATCAACACAAAAACACCGCAAAAACTATCGTCAAACCCCATTTAAACCCGATTTGGATCAAATCCGATTTCAAGTCCAATACGAATTTGGATTTGGTTCAACTCATGTGAATTTTATCAACAGGCCGTTCTTTTACCGCACCTCCCAAAGGGAGCGAAGAGGCTTTATCCAGATGCCTTATTTAGAGCAGTAATTTGGATTTCGGTAGAGGTTTTTTGTTGTTTTGTGTTGCTTTTTGCCAAATTTAGCATCTAAAGATCATCATGCTTTGACAATAACCCGTTTTAAGGAATTTTCCTTCAATGGCTTTTTAAAATTGGGGCTTTAGTGTCCCGTTGATCCGACTCAGGAAAGAGATGTTTAAGTCGGCTCTAGACATGCCATCCAGATAAAAGGTGGCGCCACCGACCCAGCCGATGCCATCGGGAGGAAAACAGATGGGGCAAAGCCAGAGGACCCTCGAGACAGCCATCACAACACCGACCCAGCCCTTTGACGATCAGCGGCCGGGCACCTCGGGTTTGCGCAAAAACGTGCGCCGCTTTCAGGAGCGCCATTACCTAGAAAACTTCCTGCAATCCCTTTTTGACAGCCTGCCCGAACTTTCCGGTCGCACCCTCATCATGGGCGGCGATGGGCGTTTTTATAACGATCATGCCATCCAGACTTCCCTGAAAATGGCGGCGGCCAACGGTGTCGCGCACGCGATGGTGGGGCGCGGCGGCATCCTTTCCACGCCCGCGGCAAGTTGCGTCATCCGCAAGTACAAGGCGGCGGGCGGCGTAATCTTCTCCGCCAGCCACAATCCCGGTGGTCCCGACGGCGACTTCGGCGTCAAGTTTAATCACAGCAACGGGGGCCCTGCACCGGAGTCCATCACCGAGGCGATATTTGAGCGCAGCAAAGAGCTGACCGCCTATCACACCATGGAGGGCCCCCATATCGACTTGGATCGTTTGGGGGACAGCACGATCGGCCCCATGAAGGTCACGATCTTTGATCCCATCGCCGATTACGCGGATCTTATGGCGTCCCTCTTCGATTTCGACCTAATCGCCAAACTGATCGCTGCCCCCGACTTTTCCCTCTGCTTCGATGCTCTGCATGCAGTCACCGGCCCCTATGCGCGGGAGATTTTGGGCCAGCGCCTGGGTGCGCCCTTGGGGGACATCATCAACGCGGATCCCCTGCCCGATTTCGGAGGCGGCCACCCGGACCCCAACTTGGTGCATGCCAAAGACTTGCTGGCCCGTATGACTGCTAAAAACGGCCCCCTTTTCGGCGCTGCCTCGGATGGTGACGGCGACCGCAACATGGTTATGGGACGGGATTTTTATGTGACCCCCAGCGACAGCCTAGCGGTTTTGGCGGCCAATGCCCATTTGGTGCCCGCTTATAAGGACGGCCCAGTTGGCGTCGCCCGCTCCATGCCCACAAGCCAAGCTCTTGATCGGGTAGCGAAAGAGCTCGGCGTGGCCTGTTTTGAAACGCCGACCGGCTGGAAGTTCTTCGGTAACCTGCTAGACAGCGGCAAAATCAGCCTCTGCGGTGAGGAAAGCGCCGGCACCGGATCCGACCACGTGCGCGAAAAAGACGGCCTTTGGGCGGTGCTTTTCTGGCTCAACATTGTCGCGGCGCGCGGACAATCGGTCGAGCAGATCGTTCGCGACCATTGGCAAACCTATGGCCGAGACTTTTATACGCGCCATGACTATGAGGGCGTCGAGAGCGCGGCCGCGGACGAGCTCATGTCCAATCTGCGCGAGAAGCTGCCCGCTCTGCCCGGCACCAGCGTGGCTGGGCGAAAAATCACCAACGCGGACAACTTTTCCTACCACGATTCTGTTGACGGATCAGTGACCGAACATCAAGGCCTGCGGGTTTTTTTCGAAGGCCAGGGCCGTGTTGTCTACCGCCTATCCGGCACCGGTACAGCGGGCGCGACCATCCGAGTCTATATCGAGGATTATGAGCCGGACGCTACCCGTCATCATTTGGATACGCAAGAGCGCCTCGGCCCCTTGGTCGAAGCGGCCAATGCTATCGCCGGGTTGCACGAACGTACAGGCCGCAGCGCGCCGACCGTGATCACCTGACCCTGTCCAAGGGTTGCCTAATCTCGTAAGGATTTAGAGGGGGAGTTGAATTCTATCCCCACTTAAAGGCACACTTGGGCTGCGCAGTGCCGCAGACTAAAGGATTAAGCGAACCAATGACCGATGCCCACCAGACTAACGGTGCGACCCCCATGACTCTACCGGGTCGCTATTACTACGATCCGGCGGTTTATGAAGCGGAAAAGGAACAGATCTTTTATCGCACCTGGCAGTACGTGGGCCATGTGAGTTTGCTGTCCCAGCCGTCACAGTATTTGGTGCGGGACATTGGCGATCAATCGGTGTTTGTGCTGCGCGATACAGCCGGAGAGCTGCGCGCCTTCTTTAATGTCTGCCAGCACCGGGCCCACCGCTTGCTGGAAGGCGAGGGCAGCCTATCTAAGCTCATCACCTGCCCCTATCATGCTTGGTGTTATCAACAAGACGGCAGTCTCTGCGTAGCCCGGGGCACGGAACACATCCCGAGCTTTGATAGGAACTCGGTACGGCTCAAAGCTGTCCGACTGGAAAGCCTCTGCGGGTTTTTGTTTGTCAATCTGGACGACAAGGCCCCATCTCTCGCCGAGCAAACTCCTGGACTGGAAGCGGAAATGCGCGCCTTTGCACCCGAGGCAGAACAGCTTCAGACCAGCAACCGCTATTTCATTCCTCTCAAGGCCAACTGGAAAAACTCGATCGAGAACTTTGCGGAGTGTTACCACTGCCCGGGCCAACACCCCACCTTAACCCAGAACGCGTTGGATCTTGGCACTTACAAAATCGAGTGTTTGGACAACTATCATGTCCATCGCAGCCGGGATAAGGGCGATGACATGGGCTATCATATCGAACGGGATGCGTTGCCTCAGCCCGACGAATTTCGCAGCTTTTACATTTGGCCCAACACGGTGATCGAGGTTTATCCCGGCCACAATCTGACCGTCTTTCACCACGTTCCCGTGGGACCGGAAGAAACCCACCACGCCATGGAATGGTACTTTCCGTCGGCCGAACCAACCGCCGAACAGCAGGCCGTGGTCGATTTCGTGCACCAGGTTCGCATCGAAGACGTGCCCATTTGCGAGAGCGTACAAAAAGGCCTACACAGCAAGGGGTATCAGCGGGGCCACCTGATCTTGGACCCGGACCAAAGCGACGTCAGCGAACACGCGGTTTTCCACTTTCAGCAAAAGATCGCGCAGGCACTGTCGCTGCCAAGCTGAAGGGTCGAGGCACCGACATATTTTGGCAATTAATCATGATTTGGTGCGGGTGGAGGGAATCGAACCCCCACTCCCTTACGGGAACCAGATTTTGAGTCTGGCGCGTCTACCAATTCCGCCACACCCGCATTTCGCCGCGGCATCAATGGTCCGATCACAAAACCACCCTTAGCCGCGGGCCGGCATGATACCCATGGATAGCCGCTTGGCAAGAACCCTGAACACCAGGCGTCAAAAATTTTTAAAGCCCTGTGGCGACCATTCGATAACAGGGCCCACGGCTAGGGCACAATCAAGCCTTAATCGCCGGCCTAACCATTAGGCCAGCTTGGGCAATTATAAGCAGTAATTCTCGCCAATTGAAATTTTAGCCAAGGGAAAAGATTCTGAATTATTTACGCTTTTCTATGGCCCTCTTGCAAAATGTTCGCTTAAATAGAGGCTCGTCGGCCAAAAATTTGGCCATAGTCAGAGGTGAGGCAAAAAAGTTTCAGGAGAAGGTGTCGCTATCCCACGGGAATCTAACACCAAATCCCGTCTACACAATAATGAGCTTGTCGCTGGCGGTAACAAAAGTATATCCGGGGCCAGATCTGAACTGAAATATCATGAATATTGGGCGCGCTAATCGGTAGACAAAATCCACCTATAAAAACGTTCTAAGCGGTCGATCGAGATTACTGTTAGGCATGGAACCGGACCTTAGTGGAGTATAAGTGTAATGATGAACCATCGCAATTCCGAGCGGGCGGAGATTACTCACCGCGAGGTCACTGCCGTGGTCAAGTGGTTCAATTCCACAAAAGGATTTGGATTTGTGCAGTTAAGCGACGGATCGCCCGATGCTTTTCTGCATGTGTCGGTTGTCGAGCAGTCCGGCAATCGGGACTTGATAGAGGGAACAACCATCGTTTGTGATCTTTGCGCTGGGCGGAAAGGCCCTCAGGTTGCCGAGATCCATCGCGTTGAATCGGTGCCCGAGGCCCCGGTCAGCGAGGATTTTGGCGCCAGCGAGACTACCGAGGGTACAGTCAAATTCTTTAACGCAGAAAAAGGATTTGGATTTGTCACCCCTGACGATGGCGGCAAAGACGTGTTTGTGTCTGCCCGAATTTTGGAAAAATCGGGCATTGGGAGCTTGGCGAGTGATCAGAGGGTTCGCCTGCAAGTCCGTATGGGGCAAAAGGGTCCCATGGCAGATCAGGTAGACCTCATCTAGATCCGCCGGATCGAGTTTCTCACGCCGCACGGCTTGCGTGGAGCAAGCCGAAGGTTAGACTTGCGAACAGCTGATCTATGCGATGCATGGTGGTTTTGGGCGCCATGCACCATTTGATCTAATCGCTTTTTATGGGCTGGGCTGTCTAGCGGATGGATTGTCCCTTTTGAACAGGCAGCCTTTATTGAACCTGCGGGAGCGGCTCGCATTCAGGCAGGTCATCGGGCCACCTTTGGCAAGGGCCCGCTTGATGGTGACTGATGCGCCACTGTTGGTCTTCACGGACAAATACATTGGTGGCGACAAGGAGCGTATTGGCGATTTCCTCATAGCAAACCACATAGCCGATCTCACCCATTTGGTGGGCTAAGGGCGCGCGGCACTTTATTTTGGGCGCTTGTGGGTTGGCCAAGATCTCAGACCAGCTTTTCATTACCTCGCACCGGTCGGACAACACCGGCCAGCCCGGATGGATACAGGAAACCCCGGCGCTGTGCGCCCAAAGCGCTTCCATCAATGCCATGTCTCGGTCCAAGAAAGCTTGATAGAAGCTTTCATTCGCAAACAAGAGGGCCGCATGTGCGCTCATTGGATCAATCCAAAATCTAACATCGCGTGATTATGATCTATTTGCCCATCCAGGTCTCGTAATTTTGCCGCATCGCAACAAGGCGTCAGGATTTTATCTTTTTATTAAGACGACTCGTTGGAATGTGGCGATATCGCCTTGTCCCCTAGGTTTTTTGGGGCGTTTAGGGAGCTTTGAGGTATTTTGGGGGAAGTCTGAGACGTGTTACGGCGCTTGTACGATTGGACCATGGGTTTGGCCGGACATCCCCATGCCCTGTGGGTTTTAGCCGGCATATCCTTTATCGAGTCCTCGGTCTTTCCCATCCCGCCGGATATTTTGATCATTCCCATGATCCTGGCCGCCCCGAAAAGAGCCTGGCTGATTGCGACGATCTGCACGGTTTCCTCGGTTCTGGGCGGCTTGTTGGGCTATGCTATCGGTCTCTTGCTCTTCGACACCATCGGCCAACCCGTTATGGATTTTTACGGCTATGGTGAGAAATTCGGCGATTTTCAGCAGCGCTATGACGAGTGGGGTGCCTGGATTGTCGCAGCCGCGGGCTTCACGCCCTTTCCCTATAAGGTCATCACCATTGCCAGTGGCGCCTTAGATCTCAACCTGACGGTCTTCATAATCGCCTCGGTCTTATCGAGGGGCGCCCGCTTTTTCCTGTTGGCTGCATTGCTGTGGAAGTTCGGCGAGCCCATCAGGGTCTTCATCGAAAAATACCTGCCCTGGCTCGCCACCGCATTTTTTGTCCTTCTATTCGGCGGTTTCCTGGCGATCAAGTATTTGTTCTAACCCGGCAATTATCCTAACTTGGCAATCAATCCGATTTGGCACCGCCTTGCCGACGCGGCGGACCACGATTGAAATATTGCTGAAAGAGGGCAAATGCTCGCAAACCCCAGAACCGTACCCGTCATCATCGTGGCAGTCTGCTTGGCAGCTTTGGGAACGGCCTTTGCCTCACAATATTGGGGCGGCCTTGAGCCCTGCGTGCTGTGCTGGTACCAGCGTTATGCCTACGGTGCAACGATGGCGCTTGGTGTCTTGGCATTGCTTTTCGCGTCACATGCCGCGATCAGGCGAATTTTTGTGGGTCTTTCCGGAGTTGGTTTTCTCGCCGGCGCCGGGATCGCCTTTTTTCATGTGGGGGTGGAGCAGAGATGGTGGGAAGGTACCGCCGAATGCCATGCCCCAACACTGGACCCCAACGCTTCGGCTGAAGAGATGGTCAATCAACTTTTGAATCAACCTGTTGCCTTTTGTGATGAAATTCCGTGGTCCCTGTTCGGACTTTCCATCGCCGGCTATAATGTCATCGCGTCGCTGGCCTTTGCTGCCTTTTGCTTCTGGGCCCTACGACGAAGTGTTACGAGGAAAAGCCAAGCATGATCAAAGACGAAATGCAAAACGACACGCCGACCGGCCCGGCTAAGGCTGATAAACCGAAACGGCGCCTGCCTGGAGACCCCAGCCCCGAAGATCAGATTGCCTCCTTTATTCGGGTGGACCAGGCCGGCGAATACGGCGCCCGGCGCATTTACGAAGGGCAATTGGCGGTTCTTGGACTGGAGCATCCCAAGGCTGAGACCATCCAACACATGTACGATCAAGAACTATATCACCTCGAGACCTTTAACCACATGCTGCTGGAACGCAGGATTCGCCCCACGGCACTTCAGCCGGTTTGGCATGTGGCAGGCTTTGCCCTGGGAGCCGCCACCGCGCTGATGGGTGAAAAAGCCGCCATGGCTTGCACGGTCGCGGTGGAAGAGGTGATTGACGAGCACTACGCCAAACAAGCGGAAGCCTTGGGCGAGGACGAATTCGACCTACGCCAAACCATCGAGAAATTCCGTGCCGAGGAGCTGGAACACCGCGATATCGGCCTGGAGGAAGGGGCCGAGGAGACGCCGGGCTACGAATTACTAACCGCAGGTATCAAAGCGGGTTCGCGCTTGGCCATTTGGCTATCGGAGAGGGTTTAGGATTCCAATTCAGAATCCCAGTAAAGAAAATCCCGCCAGCTTTCATGCAGATAATTGGGGGGAAAGGCTCGTCCGTTGCGCTGCAATTCCTGCGTGGTGGGGCATTGGACGGGGCGCAGCAGACTCATTTGAGTTTCACGCAACAGGCGGCTGCCCTTCATCAAGTTACAGGATTGGCAAGCCGTCACCACGTTGGTCCAGGTCGTGCGGCCGCCGCGCGAGCGGGGAATGATGTGATCGAAGGTCAGCTCCTCGGCGGAAAAACCCGACCCGCAGTACTGGCACAAAAAAGTATCCCGTAGGAAGACGTTAAAGCGAGTAAAGGCCGGCCGCCGGTCCATCTGGATGTATTCTTTCAGCGCAATGACGCTGGGCAGTTTCATTTCCATGGAAGGCGAGTGAACATAACTGTCGTATTCGGAGACGATGTTCACGCGGTCCAAAAAAACCGCTTTGATGGAGTCCTGCCAGGACCAAAGAGACAAAGGGAAATAGCTCAAGGGCCGAAAGTCGGCATTGAGAACCAATGCGGGATAAGTCTGTACACCAGCGGTCACGCTCTTTTACCTCCTGTGGTAATCCGCGCTCCGTATTTCCTGTAGCCCTTTCAGCCTTTCCAAGAACCGTCAACAAATTGATAGCCCATGCGGCGCATGCACACAAGATATTGTAGATGTTGCTCTTTTATGACAAAGGCGCCCACTGTAGGGGCGACGGATCAAGCCCATGTGATTTCTCTGCGAGCACGCCAGGGCCTATGGTCCCTCTTGAACTACGTCTTGCAGAGAAAATCACGTCTTGGAGTTTTTCGACCATGAATCAGAAACTTGCCGCCGGCGCGGCCATGCCCGAACTTGAGGTCCCTTCTTTAGCCGGAACAACCGCCCAAATCGGCGGCACCGGCCGTTGGCAAATGGTGCTTATTTATCGCGGCAAGCATTGCCCGCTTTGCGACAATTATTTAGCAGAACTGCAAGAAATGGCCGGAAAATTCGCCGAACGCGACGTCGACCTCTTGGTGGTTTCCGGGGACCCGCAGGAAAAGGCCAGCGCACAAGCGGAAAAGATCGGCCTGGACATTCCCGTCGCCTACGACATGAGCGTGGAGCAAATGCGCCGCCTGGGCCTTTATGTATCCACCCCGCGGTCGCCCCAGGAAACCGACCGGCCCTTCGCCGAACCGGGCCTTTTTGTGGTAAACCCCGAGGGCAATCTGCAGATTTTGGACATTTCCAACTCGCCCTTCTCGCGCCCGAACCTGAACAGCATCTTGGGTGGCATCGCCTATTCTCAAGACAACGGCTATCCGATCCGGGGAACCGGCTGATCAGCCGAGCAGAGTATCGGGCTTATTGGGTCCCGCCCAGTGCTTTGACCAGCATTGCGGCGCAAAGCTGAAGGCCTTCCTGGTCAATGCCATGGGCCAGGCCAGGCCGAGCATGGGCCGATACCTCAAAACCGGCGGCGACCAGTGCTTGGGCCGCCGCCGGCATGGCCTGAAAGGGCACCACCGGGTCGGCTTCCCCGTGGACCAGTAAAATGGGAGGACGGCTTTTAGTCTCTTCTGCCAGCCGCTCCGGCGCGATGAGGCTACCGGAAAATCCCACGATGGCGGCACAGGGATTGGGTCGGCGCGGACAGGTGTAGAGGGCGGTCATCGTGCCCTGAGAAAAACCGATCACCGCCAGACGATCTTCACTCAGACCGAGCTTTTCCAGCTCCTGATCAAGGAACGCGTCCAACACCGGGGCCGCCGAGGAAACGCCCGCCAAGTATTCGTCTGCGTCTCTGGTCTGCAAACTGAACCACTGCCGGCCCGTGGGCGCCATATCGCAGGGTTGGGGTGCATCAGGGGCCACAAAGGCCGTATCCGGCAGGAGTTGCCCCAACAGCGGCGCCAAGGATATCAGGTCGTTGCCATCGGCGCCCAAGCCGTGCAAAAAAACCACCAGTGAGTTGGCCGCACCGCCCGACTCGGGACCCTGGCGTGGCCCATCGATCGCAATCGTATCTGACATGAAGCTGTTATCCTTGCAGGCCGAACTCGACCTTTAAACGTGATCCCTAAGGGCCGTTGAGTAGCAGACTATTCCCCTGGGGGAAAGGCAACACCGGGATGCCGGTAGGCATGCCACAAAAGCCGGGCCGCGGCGCTTCGGTGCGGACGCCAAGCCTCCGCAAGGCGTCGCATTTCCTTCTCGGTGGGTCGTTCCGGCAATCCCTTGGCCTTCTGCAGGGCCACCACCACCGCCAGGTCCCCCGCCGGCCAGACATCCGGCCGCTTCATGGCAAAGAGCAGATAAACCTCCGCCGACCAGCGGCCGATACCCGGCACCCCCATCAGGGCGGTCATCACCTCTTCATCCTCCATCTGATCAAGCGCGCCAAAATCCAGATCGCCAGCAACAACCGCATCTGCCAGAGCCCGTCCATAGCGGATTTTGGCGCGGCTGAACCCGGCATCCCTTAAGTCCTGCTCGGTCAGTTCCAAGAACCCATCCGCGGTTGTTTTGGGCAAGGCTTGCCGCAGACGGTCTAAAATGGCCGCTGCGGCATGGGTTGATACCTGTTGCCCGACAATGATTGAAATCAAGCCGGCAAAGCCGGGTTCCGTACCGCGCACCGGCGGCAACCCGCAGGACCGATAAAGTCGCGCCATGTCTGCATCGACGTCGCTCAGGGCCTCCAAAGCGGGCCTCAGGGAATTATCGGGTGGAGCGGACACCAGCACCTCATCTATGTTTGGTGGATCAGTCACTCAAAGCGCCTGAGCCGCGCCACAGGTTATAAGGCCATGACCGCCCCTCTGTCGCGGGTAATCACCCGCTTTGCGCCCTCCCCAACCGGATATTTACATCTGGGTCATGCCCACTCGGCGCTTTTCACCTGGAAGGCCGCGCAAGCCGCAAACGGTACATTTTTGCTGCGCATAGAGGATCTTGATCCGGGCCGCAGTCGCCCTGATTTCGAGCAAGCCATTATGGTGGACTTGACCTGGCTGGGCTTGAGGTGGCCAAAGCCGGTGCGCCGACAATCCGAGGAATTGGATCGTTACGCCAAAGCCCTAGATTCACTTCAAGAAATGGACCTCCTTTACCCCTGCTTTTGCACCCGAAAGGCCATTCAGCAAGAGATTGCTCAAGCACCCTCTGCGCCCCATGGCCCGGACGGACCGCTTTATCCTGGAACCTGCCAGTCCCTTTCGCCGGCCACGCGACGGGCACGACAGGAAAGTGGCGAAAGCTACGCCCTGCGCCTGGATATGACGGCGGCCATGGAACAAGCGGGCCCTCTGTCATGGATGGACCTGAGCAAAGGTAAGCAAGACGCGCAGCCGCAGGTTTTTGGCGATGTGGTGCTGGCCCGAAAGGATATTGCCGCCAGTTATCACCTGGCCGTTGTGCTGGATGATGCGGATCAGGACGTAACCTTGGTTACACGCGGCGAAGACCTCTTTGAGGCGACCCACGTGCATCGCCTCTTGCAAGCCCTGCTATCCCTGCCGGTGCCCACTTGGCATCATCACAACCTCATCACCGATGACCGGGGACAGCGATTGGCCAAGCGGCACGATGCTCTGTCCATTCGACAGTTGAGGGACCAGGGCCGGTCGGCGGCCGCCGTTCGCCGCCTGGCTGGGTTTCCCGATCCGATAGCTTAGGCACCCAGTTGGTCGGCCAAATTCCCAAAGTCCGTCGCCACCAGGTCGTAATCGTGGGTCGGCACCAAATCCTCGGCTTGGTCGGGACCATGTTCGGTGGGGCGGGGCACAAAGGCCGTTTTAAGGCCCAGGGCGCCGGCCGCCTGTAAATCACTATTATGGGCGGCCACCATCATGACCTGATCAGGGGCAAGCCCCAAAAGTCGGACCGCGGTTAGATAGGCCTTAGGCTGGGGCTTGTAATGTCCGGCCACCTCGGCGCCCAGGATCACATCCCAAGGTAACCCGGATCGTTTCGCCATGTTCACCAACAGCGCCACGTTGCCGTTGGAGAGAGGGCCGATAACAAACTTTTCCTTCAAGCGCCTCAGCCCTGAGACCACATCGGGCCAGGGCTGCAATCGGTGCCAAACCCGATTGAGATGATCAATATCACCGTCATCCAAACCCGAAATGTCAAACTGTGGGAGCAGCCGTTCCAGGTTTTCCCGGTGCAGCACATCGAGGATGGTCCAATTCCTGCGACCAGTGCGAACTTCCTCCATGGCCGGTTGATAGCCCGCCCGCCACGCATCGGCGAAAGCGGCCCAGTCCACATGGCCAAGACCTTTTTCCTGACCCAGGAAGCGTCCCTCGTTGATAATCGTCGTGCGCCAATCCACGCAGGTTCCAAAAACATCAAAGACCAGGGCCTTGGCCACCATCTCCCCCCCCTCAACAATGGCCCAACAATAGCAGCCGGCGCATGTTTTTTGAAACCGGGTTCGGGCCCAGCCAAAGGGTGGTCAGCGCTTTGCTGAGATCTGCATGAGATTCATCAAATTCGAGCTGTCCATTTAAGTATAGGCGATCCCCCTGGCCCGGCGCAGCCTGCACCTGAACAATATCTCCTTGCTTCAGCTTACCGATGACAACGCCAAGCCGATCCAACACCTTCTGGCTCAGGTCTGATTTCAAGATCTCCTTCCATTGCTCGGATGGGATACCCTTTGGGATCGAACCGTCGTAGGTCACCTTGATCCAAAAAGTTTTGGCCTGGCGGTCCGGTGCTGTTGCATCGACTTTATCGTTACTCGAAGGCAGGTAAAGCGCCAGATCATAGAGATCTATCCACAGAATATCCCTTGAGGCACAGCCGTTGAGCATGAGCGTCTGGCCGAAAGCCTTAAGAATCTCCGGTGGCTTGAAATCAGCGGCATCCGCCTCAGTGGGCAGCAGGGAGATCCAAAGGCCCAAAAGAGCCGATAGCACGATGGCCTCAAGTTTATTAAGCGGCGGCCTAGTGGGGAACGGCTGAAGGAGGATTGGTCTGGTCCCAGGTCTGCTCGGAAACCCAATTCATAGCTTGGGTCAGGACATCGCGGCCCAGCTCAGCGGCCAAGATCTCGGTCATGCGCTCAATGGCTTGATCGACGCTGGCCGCATGGTCCTGTTCGCCGTGGGATCGCAAGAAGGTCACCACAGAGGCACATTGGGCCATGGACAAAGCGGCAATACGGGCGTGGTAAACATTATCCGTCACGGGTCTGCTCTTTTTTGTCTTCACAAGGCCGTCCAATACCGATGCAGGTCCTGAACCGCCTCTCCAGTCGCTAGCCACGCTATCGGGCCAGGATTAAGACTTGGTTAAGCATAATTCGGCGATCACTCAGGTGAGGTTTGGGGTTCCGGCCCTTGAAAAGGCATGATCACACCTTCTCCTCTAGGCAGAGGACCGTTACCATGGCCCTGGTGAGGGCCCATGGCATAGCCGCGGTCTTCCATCATTAGTAAAGACCCGAGAAGGATTCGATGATGCCAGATAGGGCTTTCGAAGAATGGATCATGCTCTGTGTGAGCGATTATGCCGCCCAGGTGAGGGGCAAAGGCTTTTCCGCTAAGGATCGGGAGAAGCACCTTAAACATGGCATTGGCATCGCGCCGACCAGTCTGATGATTACCGCCTTTGGCGAGATCATTAAGTCCCCCTGGGGGCCACGCAACGAAATCTTGATGCGTCCCGCGTTGGAGACGGAAACTCACATCCCCTCCCTTAACGAGGGCCATGTTCCGGAGCGATTCATCCTGGCCGACCTTACCGAACTCAACGGTGATGATTGGCCCGGCTGTCCCAGGATATGGTTGGCCCAGGCCCTAAAAGCCCTCAAAGACGAGGCCGGCCTTCAGCTCTTTGGCGCCTTTGAACACGAATTCCATTTTGAGGGTCAGGAGCAAAGACGCGGTGATGCCTACCTGCAGGATGCCATGCGACTGGCGGGGGCCTTTCCCGGCGCCCTCCTCAAAGTGCTGCGGGACAATGGGATTGAGCCCGAACTGTTCCACCCGGAATACGGCCCCAGCCAGTTTGAGGTCAGCTGCAAAGCCCGTCACGGGGTAACCATCGCCGATGACGCGGTACGCCTTAGAGAAATTGCCCGCGGCGTGGCTCGCGCCTTCGGCCATCGTGCTGTTTTCACGCCGCTTTTGGCACCCAACCTAGTGGGGAATGGAACTCACATTCATTTCAGTTTGCAAAACTTGGAGGGGCGTCCGGTTTCTTATGATCCCCAGGCCCCCCACCACATCAGCAAGGTCGCCGCGCCCTTCGTCGCTGGCGTGCTAAAGTACATGCCCGCAATCACGGCCTTAACGGCCCCATCGGCCATCTCCTATCAGCGACTACAGCCCAATCGCTGGAGCGCGTCGTACAACAATCTGGGGGTCCTGGACCGGGAGGCTGGCGTTCGCATTTGCCCCCTCATCGATTTGCCGGGCAGCAATCCCCAGACTGCCTTTAACTTCGAATTCCGGGCCTGCGACGGCACGGCCAATCCCTATCTGGCCTTGGGGGCGCTTGTATGGTCGGGCCTCCAAGGCATCCGCGACAAGCTCGCCCCTCCGCTGCCGACCACGGGCGACCCCGAGGCCCTCAGCGAGGAGGAAAAGGCACAACACAAGCTTGAGCACTTGCCGCAATCCCTGGAGGAAGCCATGTCGCGCCTCGCCGGGGAGCCGCAGGTGCAAGATTGGATGGGGCCCGTGCTATCGGAAGCCTACCGGGTCCATAAGGAAAGTGAGCTAGCGGTCCTGGAGGGTAAGACCCTTGAGGAACAATGCCGCTACTATCTGGAATCCTATTAAATCGTTGCGACCGCGTCGCTTAGCGGGTGGGCACCGGTTCGTCGCCAGAATAGTCGTAAAAACCCCGGCCGGATTTGCGCCCGATCCAACCCGCCTCCACATATTTCACCAGCAAGGGGCAGGGCCGGTATTTGCTGTCCGCCAAGCCGTCATAAAGAACGTGCATGACGGACAAGCAGACGTCCAGACCGATAAAATCCGCCAGTTCCAGTGGACCCATGGGGTGGTTGGCCCCCAGGTGCATGGCGGTGTCGATTGCCCGAACCGAGCCCACACCTTCATAGAGGGTATAAATCGCCTCGTTAATCATCGGCAGCAAGATCCGATTGACGATAAAGGCGGGAAAATCCTCGGCAGCCGCGGTGGTCTTGCCCATTTTGTGGGCCAAGGCCCGAACGGTTTTAAAGGTCTCCTCCTCGGTGGCGATACCCCGGATGAGCTCCACGAGCTGCATGAGGGGAACCGGGTTCATGAAATGCATGCCCATGAACTTTTCCGGCCGATCCGTGACCGATGCCAGGCGGGTCACCGAAATGGACGAGGTATTGGTACATAACAGGGCATCCGGTTTCACCACCGGACAAAGCTGCTTAAAAATCTCACGCTTCAGCTCTTCAACTTCCGAGGCGGCTTCGATCACGATGTCACAGTCACCGAAAAACGCGATATCGCACCCGCCCTGGATTTTTCCCAGCGCCGTGGCCTTGTCCTGCGCGGAGATCCGCTCTCTGCTGACCTGGCGCTCCATGTTGCGGCCGATCTTTTCGATGGCCCGGTCAACGATGTCCTGCTCAATGTCCGAGATCTTGACATCAAAGCCCGCGAGTGCGGCTACGTGGGCGATGCCTACGCCCATTTGTCCGGCCCCCACAATGCCTACTGACTTGATGCTTGAGATGTCCTGATCCGACATAAGGTCTACCTATTCAATCCTTACCGAGGACGGAGCCGGGCCAACCAGGCGATGGCTCAGCCGGTCAAGCCCCGTCCCTGAACGCGCTTAGTCTTAGTCCAAAGCGGCTTCAAACTCGGGCACGGCCTCAAACAGATCCGCGACCAAACCATAATCTGCAACTTGGAAAATCGGGGCTTCCTCGTCCTTATTGATCGCAACGATCACCTTGGAATCTTTCATACCAGCCAAATGCTGAATGGCACCGGAAATTCCCACAGCGATATAGAGGTCAGGCGCCACTACCTTGCCGGTTTGGCCGACTTGGTAGTCATTGGGCACATAGCCCGCATCGACGGCCGCCCGAGATGCACCCACGGCCGCACCCAGCTTGTCGGCAACCCGCTCGAGCATGGCAAAGTTATCGCCGCTTTGCATGCCCCGGCCGCCGGATATCACAATACCCGCCGTGGTCAACTCAGGCCGCTCGGACTTGGTCAGTTCCTGGCCCACAAAGCTGGAAAGGCCGGCATCTTCCGTGGCCGATACCGCTTCAACCGCGGCGCTGCCGCCTTCCTCGGAAGCGGCCTCGAAGGCTGTCGAGCGAACGGTGACAAGCTTGATGGCATCGGATGACTTAACCGTCGCCATGGCGTTGCCCGCATAAATGGGACGAACGAAGGTATCGGGCGCTTCGATGCCGCTGATGTCTGAAACCTGCTGGACGTCCAAGAGGGCGGCAGCACGCGGCATGACATTCTTGCCGTAGGTAGTCGCTGCCGCCAATACGTGGCTGTAATTGGGCGCCAACTGAACCAATAGGGGAGCCGTGTTCTCGGCCAAATCATGACCGTAAATCTCCGCATCGGCGTGGAGCACCTTGGCTACGCCAGCAACCTTGGCACCGGCCTCGGCAACCGCACCGCAATTGGTACCGGCCACCAACAAATGCACATCCCCACCCAATTGAGCCGCGGCGGCCACGGTGTTGAGGGTTGCAGCGCGCAGTTCGCTGTTATCGTGTTCAGCTAGGACGAGGATGCTCATGAGATCACCTTCGCTTCGTTCTTGAGTTTATCCACCAGCTCGGCAACCGAGCTAACCTTGACACCCGCAGCCCGTGCCGGCGGTTCCGTAACCTTGACGGTTTCAAGGCGCGGCGTGACATCGACCCCAAGATCCTCGGGAGAATGGGTGTCGATCGGCTTTTTCTTGGCCTTCATGATGTTCGGCAAAGACGCATAGCGCGGCTCGTTCAAACGCAGGTCAACCGTAACCACGCTCGGCCGGCTCAACTTCAAGGACTCCAGCCCACCGTCGACCTCACGGACCACAGTGATGGCATCGTCGCTCACGTCGATCTTGGAGACAAAGGTCCCTTGCGACCATCCGAGCAACGCCGCGAGCATCTGGCCGGTTTGATTGTTGTCACCGTCAATGGCCTGCTTGCCCAGAATGACCAGTTCGGCCCCTTCCTTTTCGACAACCGCCTTCAAAAGCTTGGCAATTGCTAAAGGCTCAAGGGCCGCATCGCTTTGTACCAACACACCCCGGTCGGCACCCATGGCCAAGCCGGTGCGCAGAGTTTCTTGGGAATTGGCGGCACCGGCGGACACCACGATCACTTCGCTCGCGGTTCCGGCTTCCTTCATGCGCACAGCCTCTTCGACCGCGATCTCGCAAAAGGGGTTCATAGCCATTTTGACGTTATTGAGTTCCACGCCGGTCTGATCGGCCTTAACGCGGACCTTCACATTCGCATCTATGACGCGCTTAATGGGGACGAGGACTTTCATCGCGACTTTGCGACCCTTTGATTGGAGGTGATCAAGAAAACCATACTCTCACTAAAAACCCGGCACCCCGATTTGCCAGCACCTAGGATTTAACCCACGCTAGAAGTCTGCGAGGCCGAGTTTTTCGCGGGCGCACAATAAGAGCAACCCAAGCCCCTTGTCAATCACCGTCGGCCAGCGTAAATCCGCAGGAGCTAAGGATTTTTCCCCGGCTTTACCGATTGGCGCCCGGCTTCCAAAGGACATCTAGCGCGCCACCGTCGTTGACGTGACGACTGAGCACAAACAGCAGGTCCGAGAGGCGGTTTATAAAGCGGATGGCTTCGGGATTTATTGGCTCCTTTTCGGCCAGGGCCGTCACCTGTCGCTCGGCCCGGCGAGCAATGGTTCGCGCCAGGTGTAAATGAGCCGCCGCCGCGGTGCCGCCCGGTAAGATAAAGGATTTCAGTGGCGCCAACTCGGCGTTCAATCGGTCGATTTCGGCTTCTAGTCGCTCGACCTGCGCGGACACGATGCGCAAAGGGGGATGGGGCGGATTCTCGACCTCTGGGGTGCACAGATCTGCCCCCAAATCAAAGAGATCATTTTGCAGTTGCGAAATGAGCCGGTCCACGTCGTCCTCGCAATGCAAGCGGGCCAGTCCTAGTGCTGAATTAGCCTCATCGACGGTCCCGTAGGCCGCCACCCGCAAATCGTGCTTAACGACACGGGCCCCATTGGACAGGGACGTTTTTCCCTTGTCGCCACCCTTTGTATAAATCTTCGTAAGTTCGACCAAAGCTCCACCCTCGCCAAATTGCCCTACTGCACTGCTAGCGGGTGGGATCAGGCAACCGCCATGGCCAAGGCCAAAATGACAATTGCCACGCCCTGAGCAATAATTCGCCACCGCATGAGCTGATTGGAGTACTTGCGAGCCACCTCACCACCACGCGCCATCACGATGAGGCCCGAGAACAGCACGCCAAGCGTGAGCAAAAGAGCGATTGCCAACAAGATTCCAAAAAGCATCTATCTACCCACCTTTATAGAAATCACTCTAACGCTCGAACAGGGTTGAGCTGACGTGAAAGCCCCAAACCGCGCCGAGAACCTTGGCTTCCCACCGCGTAGGTTATGACCTTTTACAGTAGTGGTCCTTCCAAACGTTTGCGAGTTTCTCTGAGGCCTCTTCCCGGGAATCACACATGGCGACTGTCGCCCGCTCGCGTTTTCCCGAGTCATGAATGAGGTAGGCCACGACAAACCAGGTGCCCTCGTGCGGGTCGCGCTCCAAGACCAAGGTTGCGCGTTGCGCATCATCGGACATTTTCTGCTCCTTTGCCTATACGTTCGAATGGGCGGGGGCGTTGCTTAGCCGCTGGACAGGTGATGCCGCCCAAAGCTCTAGAATGACCCTATATAGGCCCCCTTTCCCGCGGCTGACAGCCCTTTATTCAGAAAAATTTCGCAAGGCTCCTCTGCTCAAAACGAGGGCCTGCCCATTGTCGCCCATTTGGACGCAGGATTCGGTTGGATTTTTTGAAAAACCGTTTTTCAGGCTTCTTTGCGGATCACCAGATAGGCATGGACATAGTCCATGCGGTGCTGCTGGGGAGCCTCCCGAACCAGCTGCTCATAACGCCCATAATAATCGTCGATAATCTCCTGGCGTTCCTCGCGCGGCCGCGCAGGTGAAAGCCCTGCAAAAAAGATGCTCTCGTTCCAGGATCGAATGGTCGGGATATACGATTTGGCAAATTCTGTGGGATCTTTGCCCCCACCCTCCGCGAACTCTTTGGCAAATGGGCAAGGCACCACCCGGGTAAAGGCTTCCTCAAGACGCAAACCGGCGCCCGCTATGGCATTGTCCCGGTTTTGCAGCGGCGCGGTAAACTCTTCCAAGTCTTTATAATATTGCGGCAAGGTCATCGCCCGATACTCATCGCTCGTAATCGTGCCGTCATCCATGGACCCGACCCACAAGTCATTAAGAATGGAAAACATGTTCTTGCCGCTCGTGTTGCCCAGGTAGCGGCCAGCCTCGTCGCGGCAAAAGTTCACTAAGACCAGGCGTCCACCGGGTGCCAATTCAGCCGCGCGGTGCTGCAGGATTGTCTCCCAGTCCCGCCGGCCCTGATCGGCGAAGGCTGCGAGTTCAGCCCCTTGCGCACCGGTGGCATGGACGTGATTGGAGATATCCATGGGCTTGCGGCTGAGCCAATGCATGGCCGTCGCCGAAAACCCCAGATCCAGGGACCCTGCCGGCAAAGCCTGCTGATAAAATGACGTGGCCGAGGCAAAAACATGGAGCCCCTCAATCCTTGGGAGGTGGGATTCGATGGTTGTGTGGCCGTGAACGATGCGGAAGAGAGCGTTATAGTCGTTAAAGGTTTGGTCTGAATAAACCATGGTGAGCGGTCGCTTGGGGACCAGAGCCTGAACCTTGGTAAGCGCCGCGCCGACCATGGCCAGGGACGTTCCACCATCCGCACAGCCCATATCCGCCATGCAAAAGGGACGTTGAGTGTTTTGCAAATGCCCCTCGCTGGCCATTGCATCCAGCGCCGACTCTACCAAAGGTGCGGCCCCGTCGATCACGTCCTTGGCACCCTTGGTGGCCAAGGAGTAATAACCCTCGCCTTTCATGGCGATGTCATCGGCGTGGGCGGATCTGCTGACCATGAAGGCTCCCTTCCCTAATGCACCTTTCCAATTTCGCAGGGTGCAAGCCGGGAGTTTGCCTTAAAACGGCGTCGGATCAAATGGTCACGTCGGCGGTATGGAGGAGAGGGGGCTTTAATTTCGGCCAACAAGCAGGCCGCGGGTGATGACCTGGGCCTGAATTTCCGCTGCACCCTCAAAAATATTCAAGATTCGGGCATCGCAAAGCACGCGGGAAATCTTGTATTCCTGGGCATAGCCGTTGCCGCCATGAATCTGCAGAGCATTGTCCGCGTTCGACCAAGCGACCCGGGCGCCCAAAAGCTTGGCCATGCCAGCCTCGATATCGCAGCGCCGGTCACTGTCTTTCTGCCGTGCGGAATAGTAGGTGAGCTGACGGGCCACCATGGTCTCCACCGCCATCCATGCCAGCTTTCCTGCCACCCTCGGAAAGGCCATGAGCGGCTTGCCGAACTGGATGCGCTCAAGGGCATACTGCAGCCCAAGTTCCATGGCCGACTGGGCCACGCCCACCGCTCGCGCGGCGGTTTGAACCCGCGCGGATTCGAAGGTCGCCATCAGTTGCTTAAAGCCTTCGCCCTCGACCTGCCCAAGGAGGTTTTCCGCCTTGACCTCAAAATTATCGAAGGCTAGCTCATATTCCTTCATGCCCCGATAGCCCAGAACCTCAATCTCGCCCCCCGTCATCCCCGCTGCCGGGAAGGGATTTGCATCGTTGCCTCGGGGCTTTTCCGCGATAAACATGGAAAGACCCTTATAGCCGGCCTCGCCCGGATTGGTGCGGGCCAAAAGGGTCATCACGTCACTGCGCGCCGCGTGAGTGATCCAGGTTTTATTGCCCGTCACCTTATAGATTTCGCCGTCGCGAACGGCGCGGGTGCGCAAGGATCCTAGATCCGACCCTGTGTTGGGTTCGGTGAAAACCGCGGTCGGCAGTATTTCACCCGACGCGATTTTGGGCAGCCATTTGGTCTTTTGCTCTTCCGTTCCGCCCAAGCGTATAAGTTCGGCAGCAATTTCCGAGCGGGTGCCGAGAGACCCCAATCCGATATAGCCCCGGGATAGCTCCTCGGTCACCACACACATGGCCGTCTTGCCCATGCCAAGGCCGCCATACTCCTCCGGCACCGTCAAGCCAAAGACCCCCAGCTCGGAGAGTTGCTCAACCACCGCCATCGGGATGAGGTCATCCTTGAGATGCCAGTCGTGGGCTGCCTCAAGGTGATCATCGGCAATTTTGCGGAATTGGTCGCTGACCATCTCGAGGGTGTCATCATCCAGGGCGCGCGCCCCAAAGTCTTGAGACTCAAGGCTTTCGTAAAGGTGGTCGGCGATGCGCTGACGCACCGCACTGCTGTTGCCATCCTCCATTAGCGTTCGGACTGGGGGCTGGTTTGCCAGGTCGTTCGCCGCGGCAGATAGGCCAAAATCGCCGGGCCGGACCATTTCGACCTGGCTCATGGCGATGCCGCCGATAATCTGCTGCAGGTACTCGCCAAAGGCGGCCTGTACCATCAGGAGTTCCAGCTCGCGCAGGGCACCCGCCGCCTCGAGCCGTTCGGCCCAGGCCAACATCTGCTCCAGAGCCGCCACATAGGTGGCCAACCAGGCAAAGCCATGGGCTGCGAACTGCTCCCGCTCGAGCAAAGGGGCGGAGACCTTACCCTCCGGTGCCACCAGCGCCTGAACCGACGCCTTGGCCTGGGCTAAGTAGGCCTCAGCGCCGGTCGAAGCGGCCCGGCAGTGCTTCAGGAGTTCGGGCAGCACCAAGGATTGCTCCTCAGGCTCAACGGCATGCGGCTGGCTTGTCATCCTCTCTGTCTCCGGCGAACTTTGACCCGCTGCTAGCCTTCGATGGCGTCTTCCAAGGTGCGCATACCCGGGCGTTTGCACTGCACCAAAACCGCCATATTGCCCGGTTTATGCTGATTTTTCATCATCTTAGTGTGCGACCGGGGGATGTCGTGCCAGGAGAACACTTCGGACATGCAAGGATCCAGGCGCCGCTCGATCACCAGATGGTTGGCCTCGGCGGCCTGCATCAGGTTGGCGAAGTGACTGCCTTGGATCCGTTTTTGCCGCATCCAGACAAAACGGGCATCCATGGTCAGGTTATAGCCCGTGGTGCCGGCACAGAAAACCACCATGCCGCCTCGCTTCACCACGAAGCAGGAGACCGGGAAGGTCGCCTCGCCGGGATGCTCGAAGACGAAATCAACGTCGTTGCCTTTGCCTGTGATAGCCCAAATGGCCTTACCGAACTCCCGGCATTTTTTCATGTACTCCCGGTAGCCCTCCACATCGCTAACTTCGGGCAGGCGGCCCCAACAATCGAAATCCTTTCGATTTATCACGCCCTTAGCACCCAAGGACATGACGAAATCACGCTTATCCTCGTCGGAAATCACACCGATGGCATTAGCGCCGGCGGTGGCGATCAGCTGAATCGCCATGGAGCCCAGACCGCCCGAGGCGCCCCAGACCAACACATTTTGACCCGGCCCAAGAACGTGGGGCTTGTGGCCAAAGAGCATGCGGTAAGCGGTTGCCAAGGTCAGGGTATAGCAGGCGCTCTCCTCCCAGGTGAGGTGGCGCGGGCGGGCCATGACCTGCTGGGCCTGGACCACGCAGAACTGGGCGAAGGAACCGTCGGGAGTCTCATATCCCCAAATGCGCTGGGATGGAGAGTCCATGGGATCACCGCCATTGCAGTGCTCATCGTCGCCGTCGTCTTGGTTGCAGTGCACAACGACCTCGTCGCCCACCTTCCAGCGTTTGACCTTGGAGCCGACCGCCCAGATAATGCCCGAGGCGTCCGAGCCAGCGATGTGGTATTCAGCTTTATGCACGTCAAAGGGCGAAATCGGAATGCCCAGGCCGGCCCAAATGCCGTTGTAGTTGACGCCGGCGGCCATCACCATGATCAGCACTTCGTGGCTGTCCAGCTCGGGAATGTCGACAACCTCCACCTGCATGGCATCCTCGGGCTTACCATGACGCTCCCGGCGGATCAGCCAGGCATACATCTGCTTGGGAACGTGCCCCATCGGCGGAATTTCGCCGATTTCGTAGAGGTCTTTCTTTTCGCGATCGGAAGAAGTTTGATCGCCGCTCTCGACTGTCGCTTGGGCCGCAGTGCTCATTCTCTCATCTCCTCTTGGCCGCGTTCCCCGAGGGAATTACAATTCCGCCGCCGCATTTTTTGCAGGCGCGACGAAACTTCTGCCGGCCTTAACTCAATCTGGCGCCAGTTTAGGGGCCAGCGGTTTCATTTGCCTTTAAATCTCCTGTGCCTTGGTTGGATTTTTCCAACCGCTTGGTTGACTCTTAGACAGTCGTCCGCTTTATTGCAATGCACAATTTTTCATAAAATATAAAAAAAACGATAAAAATTAGTGTTTTATTTCGTTTGATGTGACATTTGAGCAATTAACCATCTTTAGGCGGATTTGAGCGGTTAAACTAGAGAGAAGGCGATGAAATATGGGTCGTTTTATAGACGGTGGATCTCATTGGTCTCGGATCGCCACTTTGCTCGCTCTGTCCCGTTGCCCCGCCCCAAATTCGATGCCGGTTGATTTAGTGGGGGCCTAAGGGGCAGGGACTTTTGAAGAGGACTTTTCGATGACCGAACAACGACCAGACAGTGTTCAAAAAGATAGGCCTTGGATGTTCCGCACATACGCAGGACATTCCTCCGCCGCCGCCTCGAACGCCTTATATCGCAAAAATCTGAAGCGGGGCCAAACCGGCCTATCAGTGGCCTTCGACCTACCGACACAGACCGGCTACGATTCGGATCATCCCTTGGCCCGGGGCGAGGTGGGCAAGGTGGGCGTGCCCATCAGTCATCTGGGCGACATGGAATCCCTGTTCCGGGAAATTCCCCTGGACCGCATGAACACCTCCATGACCATCAACGCGACGGCGCCCTGGCTGCTGGCCCTCTATGTGGCCTGCGCCGAGCGGCAAGGTGTGGCGCGGGAGACCCTGAGCGGCACCACCCAGAACGATATCATTAAGGAATACCTCTCGCGTGGCACCTATATCTTCCCGCCCGAGCCGTCCATGCGCCTGACCACCGATGTGGTGGCCTTCACTTATCGGGAGCTGCCCAAGTGGAACCCTACCAATGTCTGCAGCTATCACCTGCAAGAGGCCGGCGCCACCCCGGTGCAAGAATTGGCCTTTGCCCTGGCCACGGCTGTTGCCCTTTTGGACTCCATTAAAGCCTCGGGCCAGGTGCCCGAAGCGGATTTCCCCCGCGTCGTGGGGCGCATCTCGTTTTTTGTAAACGCCGGCCTGCGCTTCGTCACCGAGATGTGCAAGATGCGGGCTTTTACCGAGATGTGGGATCAAATCTGTCGGGAGCGCTATGGCGTCGAAGAAGAAAAGTATCGGCGGTTCCGGTATGGCGTCCAGGTCAACTCCCTGGGCCTGACCGAGCAACAGCCCGAGAACAACGTCTATCGCATCCTGCTGGAGATGTTGGCCGTCACGCTTTCCAAAAACGCTCGGGCCCGAGCGGTTCAGCTGCCCGCCTGGAACGAGGCACTGGGTCTGCCGCGTCCCTGGGATCAGCAATGGTCCCTGCGCCTGCAGCAGATCGTTGCTTACGAAACCGACCTTTTGGAATTCGGGGACATTTTCGACGGATCTCAAGCCATTGAGGAAAAGGTTCAGGCCCTGATCGCCGAGGCGCAAAGCGAATTGGCCGAGATCGAGCGCCTTGGCGGTGCCGTGAAGGCCGTCGACAGCGCCTACATGAAGGATCGCCTGGTGGAGAGCGCCACGCGCCGCTTTCAGGCCATCGAGGCCGGCGAGCAAACGGTGGTGGGCGTGAACGCCTACGTGTCCAGTGAGCCCTCCCCCCTGACGGCGGGCGGCGACGGCGGCTTCATGACCGTGGATCCTGAGGCGGAAGCCGGCCAAATCGCCGCGCTGGAGAAATGGCGTGCCGAGCGGGATGGCCCGGCCGCGGAAGCGGCCCTGGCTGCTCTGAAAGGAGCCGCCTCTGACGGCGGCAATATTATGGAGCCCTCCATCGCCTGCGCCCATGCCAGCGTCACGACGGGTGAATGGGCCGGTGCCTTGCGGGAGATCTTCGGCGAGTATCGCGCGCCCACAGGTGTCGGCCGTGCCGCCGCCGGCACCGCCGGAGGGGATTTAGAGGAAGTGCAAAAGGCTGTAACCGCCGCTTCCGACCGCTTGGGGCGGCGCCTAAAAATCCTGGTGGGCAAGCCCGGCTTGGACGGCCATTCAAACGGCGCCGAACAAATCGCCGTGCGGGCCCGGGACGCGGGCTTTGAAGTGGTTTACGAAGGCATCCGCCTGACCCCGGCGCAGATCGTCAACGCGGCATTGGAGGAAGGGGTCCATGTCATCGGCCTCTCCATCCTCTCCGGCTCCCACCTGCCCTTGGTGGAGGAGGTGCTGGAGCGGCAAAAGGCCCTGGGCATCGCCGACGTGCCTTTGATCGTCGGCGGCATCATCCCCCCAGAAGACGCCGAGGCCATGGTGAAAGCCGGCGTGGCCGCCGTCTACACCCCCAAGGACTATGACCTAACCACCATCCTGGGCGACGTGGTCAGCATCGTGGAACGGGCGCACCAAGACGCGGCTTGAAGGAGGAGTTGAGAGGTCCTGTGAAGGACTTATCTTACCTCGATGGGTATAAAAGCCCTCAAGTGATCATTCGGTCGCTGCCGCTGTTTCTCGCTTGGGTTGTCTCACACCGTCTAGATTTGCCGTTTTTGTGAGAATCGCGGCAAGGTGATCACCCAATCGGAGGCTGATCTGCACAATGGACATTGTTGGATTACAATATCCGGCGGAGGGGAAAACGGAAGAACCCGCGACATAGAGGTTCTTGGTTCCAAAGACCCGGCAATTCGGATCGACCACGCCGCTTGCTGATGAATGAGCCATCCGGGTTCCACCAGTATGGTGATAGCCCCCTGGACAATGACCACCGCCGTCGCAACTAAATTTCAACTCCTCAGACAAAACCCAGTCATCCAGCTTAAGCCGACCTACTTGACCGCCGGCAAAATATTTTCCGATGGCTAAGGCAACACTACGAAAAGTTTTCCGGTCAAGTTCAGAACGACGCCAATGAAGCACTGGCCGCGGGATGCCGAAGCGATCCTTTTCTTCGCCCAAGGCCACCCTGTTACTTTCCACCGGCTCTTGTTCTGACGAGGTACGCACCCAATTCATCTCGACTTGCCGCTTTGGCTCAAGTCCCAAAAGACTTTTTATCCAGCTGGGCGCTTCACAGGACTCCCCTGGAAGGCGGTCTAAGCGGACCCGACAATTCAGTATATTATTCTTCTCAATGAAGTCCGAACTTGGCGCCAAATACAAGCGATGCCGCGAATATGGAGTTGAAACATGATCATCGGGTAGCTGGAAGCCTTCGCAGAATACCACACCACCTACCGTCTGCGTTGGATGCTCCATCCAATAACGTCCCACGGTGTCACCACCCCCCAAGATTTTATTGAGCTTCCGATTCCAATGCAGCAATAGGCGACTATTCTCAATTCCTCCGCATGCCAACACAAAGGCTTTCGCCGACACATCTATGCTGTGTCCCAGGTAATTTTCGAAGTGGACCGAGGCAATCCGGCCATCACGGTAATCAATGGCCGTCGCATTACAGTTCAAGCAGGTATCGAGTCCGGAGTCATTTGCAATCTGCTCTTCATACTTCTCAGCAAATCGCACCGGCGGGGAAAAAACAAAATGAACACGTCTCAAATTACCATCAGCATCAAATGGCGTATCTGGTGGATTTTCTGAAATTTCCAGAACCTCTCGAGCTTCCGGCAAAAAGGGATCGAGGTCCTGTTTACGAATCGGCCACTCTGTTATGGGTGAAACTTTTTTGCCTTCAAAATCCCTATCTTCTAAAGGTCGACACATACCGCCCCAGTGGTTCGAGGTTCCGCCAAAGTAACGCAACCGCGCAACATCCAGATCGAAATAGGGGTCACCAACAACTTTGCCAAGGTAGTTTTCCTGGGAATCGTCGGAATACTCCATCTCACCACCTTCAGCGAGAAATACGGAAAGCCCGGCCGCACGAAGTTTCAGGGCCAAGGTCATTCCTGCCGGGCCAGTCCCGACAATACAGACGTCATAAGATTTCCGTGGGCTAAAGGAACTCGTCAAATGGACAAACACGATGGGTTCTGCCTCTTAGGATATCTGTTCAAAGTTTCTTATTTGAGCGGATGAGGTCTTCAAGTGAAATAATCCATCCGTCGATAACAATTATCGTCGAGTCTTCCGTCTTGGCGAATTTGACTGGCAAAGCGAATGCCGCTAATCCGAGTAAGGCACCCCTTAAAAAGGATCGCCGGCATGCACGGATCAACACGGCGCCCGCTGGGTCCGACTCGATCCGTCCTATCCCGGATGAAGTGATCGGTGCCTTAGCGCAAACACCAAGCCGTGCAGGTTCTGCTCGCCATTGGAATTTGTATCGACGATCATTCCAAACCATAAATCTTGCCCTCGCATCGGGTGGGTTTTCTTAAGGCGAGCTAACGCGCCGCCATTTTGCCTCGTCTTAGTTTAGTGAAGTTTTATTAACGATGTTTTTATGTCTTAATTCATCAACTCCTAATGCATGAACTTGGACAAACAAAGTGTCGGACAAATCTCATAATCATGGTAGGCGATTATAATAAATTATCTTTCGAGCTAGTTCCTGCCCTTCGAAGTATAAAATCTAGGAGATCCAACTGTGCCAAAAGACCGTTTTGATGTAACCGGTGCCGGACGCACCATGATGGCGGTGGTGACGACCGGGAATGGGGGCTATGACAAGCTGGATTATCGCCAGGTGCCCGTGCCCGAGCCGGAGCCGGGCGAGGTTTTGCTGAAGGTCCTGGCGGCCGGGGTCAACAATACGGAGGTCAACACGCGGCTGGGCTGGTATTCCTCCACGGTGACGGAGAGTACGGATTCGACCGCCGATGTTCAGGGGGACGCTGCCGAGCAAAAGGCCGACGGGGGCTGGAACGAAGCGACGCCCTTCCCCTTCATACAGGGCACGGACTGTTGCGGTGAGGTTGTGGAGGTGGGCGCCGGAGGAGATCAGGGGCTCGTGGGCGCCCGCGTTTTGGTGCGGGCCTGCATGCGGCCGAAGGGCTATGAGACCTATTATAACGTCTGGATGGCTTCTGATTTTGACGGTGCCTTTGCCCAATATGTGAAGGTGCCGGCGGGAGAGGTCTTTCCGGTCGACTGTAGCTGGAGCGACGGGGAACTGGCCACCATCCCTTGTGCCTATGGCACCTCGGAAAACATGCTGCACCGAGCCCGCGTCACTTCGGGCGAACATGTGCTGGTCACCGGCGCTTCAGGCGGCGTGGGCTCGGCCACCGTGCAGCTCGCGAAACGGCGGGGTGCACGGGTAACTGCGATTGCCGGTGCGCAAAAGGCAGACCAGGTGCGCGAAATCGGGGCAGACCTGGTTCTGGACCGCAATGCGGACCTGATACAAGCCATCGACTCGGAATCGGTTGATGTGGTGGTCGATAATGTGGCCGGCCCTAATTTTCCTCAAATGCTGAAGGTCCTCAGGCGAGGCGGGCGTTATGTCTCCTCAGGCGCAATCGCCGGGCCCATCGTGGAGCTGGACATGCGCGATATGTACCTTAAAGACATTCACCTTATCGGCTGCACGGCCTGGGACGAACCGGTCTTTCCCAACCTGATAGGCTATATCGAGCGCGAGGAGATCCGACCCCTCTTGGCCGAGAGCTACCCCCTATCGGAGATCGTCGAAGCACAAACGGCCTTTATGAAAAAGGAACACTTTGGCAATTTTGTCTTGATCCCGCCGCAAGACGGCGGCTAGCCGCAAGTGCATCTTTTAAAAGGGACATCTACGAGCCGCAGTGGGCAGACACGGCCTTTTTCAACAGGGGCATATAGTGGGAAAAGCCCGGGGTCTTAAGACCAGCCTGTTTGCCTCGGTCGTCACAGGCCCGAACCGTCAAAATTTGGGAGAAGTAAGGCTGCCTTTCGAAGGCCGCTACTGCATCGGGTGACAAGGGGCCGCCCTGAAGGTTCAGGGAATGAATAGACGCCTCCGAAAGCTCATGTCGGTACTCCGGTCGGGCCGCACAAAGGTAGCGCTTGGCCGCCACATGCTGGCGCACGCAAGCGACGACAAGCGGGGGAAAAAAGGCCTCTAACACTTTCGCGCCGGCATTTTCGTGATAGCGATCATGGGTATCGGTCATGGAAAAGGTGCCGAATTCGCTGGTGAAGTGACCGATGTCATGGAGGAGGGCGGCCACAACCACAATCTCCGCCTCATCATCTTGCGCGGCAAAATGAGCGGCCTGGAGCATGTGCTCGGCCATGGTCACGGGTTCGCCCAAGTATTCCTCGCCGCCGCGCCGGGTGAAGATATCCTCGAGAAAGTCGACGACGTTGTTCTTGTTCAGGGAATCATTACTCATCACGGTCATTCCGCCGCCTCGGGAAGCTGGGCCTGCAGCACCGCCAGCTTTGAATGGATTCCATCCTTGTCGGCATAACAGCCCTGGAGCCAGCGGCTGCCCGTGCCGGAATAAGCCTTGCGGGCATGGAGAACGCGGGTGTTGTCCAGAACAAAACAGTCGCCCGGATCCAATCGGAAAATCACCTCCATAGCCGGATCGTCGACAATTTCACCCAAGCGCCGATAGGCACGATAGTAGGCCTCCATTTTATCGAATGGCACATCAACCAAGGGAGCGGCCGAGCGGTTATTGAAGCGGATAGCGATCAGCTCACCATCGGGCGCCAGCTCGATCATGGGCCGACGGGACCGCAACCGGGTCCCCGCCTCGCCCGCATATTCAAAGCGGGAGCAGTGACCGGCCAGAAGGTCGAAGCCCTCGGGATCCTCGTCGCGCAATCGCTGGGCGGCGCGGAAACCGTCCACAACCATGTTTTCACCCCCCTCGGCAGAGTTTTCCAAGCAATAGAGCACCTGCACCGTGGGCACCGGGTCCCGGTAGGGATTATCGGTATGGGCCTGAAGCCCCAGGCCCGTGTAGGCCAAGTTGGTCGGATTGACCTGGGTGCGCACCTCGAAGTGGCGACCATAATTTGTTTCGCGGACGAAGCCGAAGAGGTCGACCACCTGGAACAGCGCGCCCGAATCGAGCGGCCCGCCGGTCAGCCGGGCAAAGCCGAAGCGGGCGAGGTCCGACAGCCAAGCCTGCAACACCGACGGCTTGGCATGAGCCTCGCCAAAATCCGCACCAGGTGCCGGCAAGCGAGCGTCCCAAACTTCCGTTGCAGAGGGCAGCCATCCGGGCGTTGGCGCATCACCGGATCGATCATAGCTTCTTTGGAGCAACCAAGAGAGAGGATAGCAAACTTCCTTATCCTCCGGCTGAAACCGGACAAGGAGCTGATCACCCGACAGGCTTACCTGGTCAATCACCGTATCAATAGGGATGTCTCGCAAGGCAATGAGGCGCTGACCGTTGTCGGGCGACCGGGTCTCGGGATCGCCTGCGTTGTCGCGCAGCCAGATGGCGTGGAAGCGAAGCCTTTGCGCTTTGTGCCCAGGCAAGGCATCCATCGTGATCGCGAGAACCTTGCCACCGTCCAAAATGTCCGTGCCATACATCGTGGGGCACCTCCATAGGAGAAATCTTCATTGGTATAGTTGAGGCTTTAAGATATAATTTCAATTTATAAATTTTAAGACTAAGGGATCGTTTTACTTATGGCAGATGGCTCGCTGGGCAGAATGCCGATGGAATGGGTTCGGGTGTTTGAGGCCGCCGGGCGAACCGGCAGCTTCACCGCCGCCGCGGAGGAAGCCGGGATCACCCAAGCCGCGGTCAGCCAGCGCATTCGGAACCTGGAAAGCCGGATCGGCAGGGCTTTGTTCCTGCGCCAAGCGCGGGGGGTCACCCTGACCGTGGATGGGGAGGCCTGGTTGCCCTACGTGAGCCAAGCGCTGAACGACTTGGACCGCAGCGCCAAGGAGCTTTTTGCCAAACCATTGCGGCGGCTAGACATCGCGGCCAGTGCATCGGTGATCCAGCTCTGGGTCACCCCACGCCTTAAATCCCTTGCGGCGGCGGGTAACGAACAGATTTCCCTATCCACCATGACTTTGGAGGGAGATTACGACAGGGCGGGAGCGCCCCTTGAAATCCGCTTCGGAGACGGCAGCTGGCCGGAACGCCTTAGCCGACGGCTCTTCGCAGAGGCGCTTCAGCCCCTCGCGACACCCCAATTGGCGGCGGCGGTTCCCGATTGGCGAGAGGCCCCCCTCATCGCGATCGCAGGCCCCCGCCCCGGATGGCGGGAATGGGCGCGGCAAGCGGGTCAGGCAGCGCCCCCGACCCCGCGCTATCGCTTTGACAGTTTGGTGAGCGCCTTGGCCGCCGCTCAGGAGGGGCTGGGGGGCTTTTTGGGGTCCCTGCCCCTTTGTAGAGCCGCTTTAGACTCAGGGCAGCTGGTCCCGCTGGACCCTAACATCTTGTACCCCAGCCACAGCTATTGGCTGACAGCCGACGAAAAAAGCCTCTCCACAATGCAATGGAACAGCCTGGCAGAGGTACTGTGCGCGCCCTAGTAGATTGGCCTCGCCAATGCGCGCGGATCACGCTCTATCTGGAAAACTCCGTTGATTGCCAGCATAATCGGCAGCCCGATTGTTGAAGGATCACAAAATGGAACGCCGCCTTGCCGCGATACTGGCCGCCGATGTGGTTGGATACTCCCGATTAATGGGCGCGGACGAGGCTGGGACGCTCAAGCGCCTTAAGACTTTCGAGGCGGATGTGGTCATCCCGTCGGTTGAACGTCATGGCGGACGCATCGTCAAGCGCATGGGCGACGGCTACCTGGTGGAATTCGCCAGCGTGGTCGCAGCCGTCGAGTGCGCGCTGGCATGGCAGGTGGCGACCCGTGACCCCCTATCCTTTCGGATCGGCATTCACGTTGGCGACGTGATGGTTCAGGAAGGCGACCTTTATGGGGACGGCGTGAATGTGGCCGCGCGCCTGGAAAGCTTGGCAACAGCGGGGGGCCTATGCCTATCCGAAGATGCCCAGCGTCAGGTGCGCGGCAAGATCGCGGCGGAATTCCAGGATCTGGGCCCGCAGCAGCTCAAGAACATTGCCGAGCCGGTTCGGGTCTTTCAGACCATCGCAAAATCTGTATCCGCTCAGACGGCTCCAGCAGTTTCAAAGTCTGCGGGCTGGCGCATGCCGCGGGTCTTGCTGGCCCCTTTTCGCTCCCTCGGCGGGCAAGCTGACGGGGAGGCCGACGGGGACACTTTGGCTTCGGGTCTGACCGAGACCTTGGCAGCGGCCTTGGCCCACTTCGAGGAGTTCGAGCTGATCGATCCAGGTGCCGGGCAGAAGGCGATAGCCGATCAGGGTGCCCGGGGCGCCGGCCAGAAAGTGGGCGCGACCTACATTTTGGAAGGCTCGGTCCAATTGGCGTCAGGAAAAGCGCGCATCGGGGTGCAGCTGATCGATGTGGCCAGCGGGCAACGGATTTGGTCGCAGACCATCGACCGAGACCTGGAGGATGTCTTTGCCCTGCAGGACGAAATCACCGCCTTTGTCGCCTCAACCATGGGCGAAGCGGTGGGCGAGGAACAAGCCCGCGCCATCACCGGCAAATCGGACGGGGATCTCAACGCCTACGAAACGATGGTGCGCGGTCTTCAGCATTTACACCGCATCAACCCAGAAGACAATCGCATTGCCCGCGAGTACTTTGAGAAACTGGTGGCTCTCAATCTGAATCACTATTTTCCGGTCCTTTGCCTCTGTTGGACCTATGCCGTCGATGAGATGAACGGCTGGCCCCCTGCCCGCAAGGACGCGATAGATCATAGTCTGGGCCTCATGCGGGATTTGCTGCGACGCCATGAACGCTCGGCCCATGTCCATCGCCTGCTGAGCCGCCTGCTGCTTCTCGCCGGTGATTTTGACCAAGGGCTGGCCCATGCGGAGCGCTGTTACCAACTCAATCCTTACCACAGCGATATGGCGATGAGCTATGGTTTGGCGCTCATGTACAGCGGCCAATCGGATAAGGCTCTGGTCTATCTGGAACGGGGCTTTGCCATCAATCCTTATGCCCCTGTCTATTATAAGGTCTATCTGTCCTTGATCTATTTTGTTGTCGGTCGATATGACGACGGCGTGCAGGCCTTGCACGGCGTCGATGGAACGGTGGGACCCTCACGTGTTGCCCGTACAGCCAATCTTGCCGCCATGGATCGCCTGACGGAAGCAAGGGCCGAGGCTCAGATTATCCTGCAGGAAAACCCCAACTTCAGCCTTGAGCGATTGCTCGCCGGCCTTGCGTTCAAGCGGCAAGAGGATCGGGATCATTTTGCCGACGCCCTAAAGCGCGCCGGACTCTAATCGGCAAGGGACACGGCCAAGAGAACATGAGGTAACAACGTGCTGACACCTGAAATGGCAGCGGCCAAGATACATCAAGTTTGCGGGGAGCGTTTTTGTCGTATCCCCCTTTTTTAAAACGGCCCTCCGCCCGCCTGGTGGTCACCGCGACAGGCTGGCTGCTTCTTGCGCAGGTAACGAGCGAGCTGTTGTTCCTTTATGGGAATTGGCAGGATGCCAAGGTCCTTGCCATGGGCTGTACCGTTGTCTTGCCACTTTTGGCCTGGCGTGTCCTGGGCGTGCGGGAGTTTTATCTGTTAAGTTTATGCCTGGTTCTGCTCGGCCTGAACTGGGGTTTCGGCGAGGGCTTTCCCGAGATAATCCTGGTCGGTCTATCCCGGGCGGCCTATCTGGCCAGCTTCATTTTGCTCATGGCTCTGCTGCGGGAAGGGGCCATCGGATCCAACTCGGTCAAGCAGGTCGGCGGATTTTTGACACGCCAGCCACCCGGTCGGCGCTTCATCGCCATTTTCTCCGGCGCTCATTTTTTTGCCGTCCTGATCAATTTAGGCGCTCTTTCCCTTCTCGCACCGATCATTCAGCGCGGAGTGCGCGAGGGCTTGGGCGATAATGAGCCCTTGGACGAGATCGCGCGGGTGCGGGAGCGCCGCCAGCTGGCTGCCGCCCTTCGGGGCTTTTCCTGGTTTTTGGTCTGGGCGCCCACCGCCGTCACGCAAGCAGTGTTGCCCACCTTGATGACCGGCATTGATCCGGGGCGCCTGATGGCGACGGGCGCGGTCTTGGCGGTTCTGATGTTCATGATGAGCTGGGGCGAGGATCGGTTGCGCTGGCGCAGCCTTAGAAGACGCCTTATCGCGGAGGGGCGCTTGCCCGTGCCGCAAAAAGAACGCCTGCCCACCGAGGCCGCCAAAAGGCTGGTCGCCGTCGGTGGACTGCTTGCCGGTTTAACCGTATTGTTTTCCTGGTGGGGTGATGTGACCGTGGTGACCGGGGTCATGCTCGCCTCCCCCTTGGTGGTGAGTGCCTGGGTCTTCGCCCAACAGCCTAAAGCCAATAAGGTCCAAGCAACAAAGAACCGGCTGGATAAAATCGCCTTCATCTCCATGCCTGGATACGCCCGCGAGGCCGTATTCTTGGCCAGTGCCGCCTTTATCGGCACCTTGGCGGCCAATCTGGTGCCCGGCGCCGAGGTGGCTCGGGCCATAGAGCAGGCAGGACTTGCACCCTGGATGATTTTATGGGGCCTGGCTGTCTCCGTATGGCTGTTCGGACAGGTGGGCCTCAGCCCCATTACCATGGCCGTCTTTTTAGGATCAGTGGTGGCTCAGTTGCCGGGCTTGCCCATCGACATGACCGATGCCGCCCTGGCGATCGCCGCCGGCACAGCCGTGTGCACCCTGGGCGCGCCCTTTGCCTCGGGCGTGGTGATGCTATCGCGCGCCAGCGGTATTCCGCCAACCACCCTCACCTGGCGCTGGAACGGCCCTTACGCCCTTTTATGCCTGGCTTTTTTGGCGGTCTTTTTCGCCATCATCGCCTAAGCGTTTTTCCGGCACACCTAAGCGCCAGAGCAACTGGTCGAAGCGGTCTTGGCCATAAAAGGGCTCCCCCTCAAACACAAAGAGAGGGACACCCCAATGACCAGCTTGCAGCATAGCGTCGCGGTTTTGAGCAAAGAGGCGATCATAGGCAGCTTCGGATCGGCTTGCCCGTTCGGCCAGGTCATCATAATCCAGGCCGGCCTGAGCAACTGCTGCCCTCAAAACATCGGTCTTGTGCCAGTTTGTCGTCGTCCCGTCCCAAATGAGGCGCGAGATTTGATCCAAGAAATCCCAGCCCTTGCCCACTTCCAACGCCGCCGCGGTGAGATAATAAAGCCAAAAAACCCGCGGCTGGCCGGGGGCCGCCCGATAGAGCGTGCCCGGTTGGAACTCTACCGGATAGGGGCGCGCCTCTCCATAGGGCAGTCCCAAAAAGGCGGCGGTGCGCGCGACGTCCCGCAGAAAGTAGTCTTGTTCCACAACGCTGCGCTCAGCAAAGAGCCCGCCATCACGAATGACGCCGGGCAATACCGGCCGCAAGGAGAGGGACACCTGCGGATGCTTTTTAAGGGCCAACAAACGATCCAGGGCAAAATAACAATAGGGGCTCTGATGGGACCAATAGACCTCGATCTCTTTCACCAGACAGCCCTTAAGTCAGCCAGCGGGAGATGACCTCAATAAAGCTCTTGATCACAACCGCGTTCATGATGTCGATGAAAAAGGCCCCGACGAGAGGAATGACGAGGAATGCCAATGGGGACGGGCCGAAACGCCGTGTCAAAGCATCCATATTGGCAATGGCAACCGGCGTTGCGCCCAGGCCCAGACCTACAAAACCGGCCGTAATCACGCTGGCATCGTAATTTCGCCCCATCACCCGAAACACGATAAAGACGGCAAAAAGGGTAATCACCATCATCTGGGCCATGAGCACCACGACGATGGGCGCGGCGGCGGCAGCCAGGGTCCACAGCTTCATGTTCATGAGGCTCATGCTCAAGAAGATGTTGAGACTCACCTCGCCGAATTTTTCAATGGTGGTGGGATGAATCTCGAACCTGGTGACTTCGGCCAGGTTGGTGATGACGATCCCCACAAACATGGAGGTCAAAAACCCGGGCAGGAGCACGCCGGTTTCCGAGACCCAGCGGTTCACCAGGCTTCCCACCTCCACGCAAATCGCCAAGACCAAGATGGCCGTCATGATGGAGCGCAGATCACCCGCTTCCCACTTAAGCGGGCGGGTCAGCGTCTTGCCTGCCTTGTCCGCTGGAGCGGCTTGGTCCGGATCCGGCCCGGAAAGGCGATAGCGCTTCATGAGCTGGCGGGCGATGGGGCCGCCCAGAACACCACCGGCAATCAGGCCGAAGGTGGCAAAGGCGATGCCAATGCCGCCAGCGCCGACGAGACCGGCTAACTCGGCCTCGGCCCCCCAGGCGATGGCCGTGCCGTGCCCGCCGGCAAAGGAAACACTGCCGCCCATGAGGCCATAGCCGGGATGCACGCCCATCAGCAGCGCCAGGCCAACCCCGGTTAGGTCCTGGACGATCAAAAACAAGCCAGCGATGAGCACTAAGATAGCGAGGACCTTCCCGCCCGCGACCAGGGTCCGCATCTTGGCGGCTAGCCCGATGGTGCTGAAAAAGACCAGAAGCAGATTGTCTCGAAGCTCCATGTCGAAGTTGATTTCAAGGTCAAAAATCTCGCGCACCGCCAAGATGCCCGCCGCACAGAGCAAACCGCCCGAGACCGCCGGGGGAATGAAGTTTTTGCTGAGAAAGCCGAGACGGCGGTTCAGAAAAAGGCCTATGTACAGCACGACGATGCTGACAATCAGCACATCGAGCGGATCCAAGGTAAAGACCGTGATCACCGGATCGGACAAGATTCCCCTGCCTGCCTTTTTCGCCAAAGAAGTTTATTTTCGAAAAGACTAAGCGATTTCCGGAGCCGGCGCGAGGCGGAATTAAAAGAAGGTCTTATTTTTCATACATCTGCGCCGTAAGGCGGGGCCGGATCGTATTCCATGGCTTTTTGCGTGGCGCGGGCCATCTCCGGGCTCAGGAGCTGGCCGGTCAGCCAAAGGGCCATGTCAATGCCCGCAGAGACACCGGCGGCCGTCACCAAGTTGCCGTCCCGCACGTAGCGGGGGCCAGCTTGCAGGTCTCCCTCAAGGCCCAAATCGGCGAATTCGTCAAAGGCGGCCCAATGGGTCGTCATTTTTTTGCCTGCAGTCAAGCCTGCGGCGGACAAGATAAAGGCACCGGTGCACACGCTGGTAACCCATCGGCAGGCCGGCGCCACGGACGCCACCCACTCAAGCAGCGATTGGTTTTCGATCTGCTCGCGGGTACCGCGGCCGCCGGGAATACAGATGACGTCCAAACGCGTGATCTCCCGGATCGAATGGGGGGTTTCCACGACCATGCCCTTGGCGCAACGGACGGTTCCGCCTTTTTGGGAAATGAGCTGGACGTCAAATACTTCGCCCTGTCCATCTTCATGGGCTACCTCATTGGCCATGGTAAAAACCTCGAAGGGGCCGACAAAATCCAGCTCCTCGGCGCCGTCAAACAAGAGCAAGCCAATGGTCGTAAGGTCTGTACCATTTTCCACGACGCTTTTCCTTTCGTTATCTTCGCACCGCAGAGCGGAAACGATCGCGGTATTCCGTGGGGCTTATTCCCAATTGCCGTTGAAACAGACGGCGCAAAATCTCAGGGGTTTTAAGCCCACTATCATGGGCGATTTGGGCCATGTTGAGGTAGCCCTTTTCCAGTTGCTCCCGACAAAAGGCAAGCCGACTCTGTTCAACATAACGAGCTGGGCTCACTCCGCTTTGTTCTAAAAACCGGCGGGAAAAATTACGCTCGCTCATGGCGCATCGACCGGCCAAGGCCTGAACGGAGAGGTCGCCCGTCAGATTTTCTCCAATCCAGTCGATAAGCGCCCGAAGCTTTGGGTCATGGGGACGGCGCGCCGGCAAATGTTGCGCGAATTGGGCCTGCCCCCCGGAACGGCGCATATAGACCACCAGATCTCGGGCAGCGGCCAACGCCACCTCGCGGCCCAAATCATCCTCGACCAGGGCCAGGGTCATGTCGATACCGGCGGTAACACCGGCCGAGCTCCAGATGTTGCCATCTTGTACATAGATGGCATTCCGCTCCACTTGGACGTCTGGAAAGCTGTCCTGTAAATCATCCAACACCCCCCAATGGGAGGTGGCCCGGCGACCCGCCAGCAAGCCCGCCTCGGCCAACAGAAAGGTGCCGCTGCACACCGAAACCAGCCGCCGCGCCGTCATCGCGACCTCTTTGACAAAAGCCACCATCGCCGGCCTTTTCATCGCCTGAATAATGCCCGGCCCACCGGGCACGATCAGGGTATCCAAGGCTCGAATATCTTCTTTGGTGACCTGGGACAGACTGCGGTCAATGTCCAGGGAAAGGGGCCCGCTGGTTTTCAAGGAACCAGACTGTTCGGCCAGGATAAGGGGTCGGTAGGCGGCGGCCATGGCGTTGTTGGCCTTACAAAGGACCTCAAGGGGCCCGGTCACGTCGAGAATTTGCACATCCGGAAAGGTCAATATGGCGACCAGCCGGCTGTGACCCACGGACTTTAGGACCGCGAAGTCATGAGACTCGTTGGAGCGCGCAGAGGTGGTCGGGGCTGGGTTCGTGCTCATGGATCGACCCTAAACCGTTCGGGGTTTGGCTGAAAGGACATAAAACCCACGAAAACCGCCAAAGGGCCGCGCGCTAACGATGTATTGGTCATTCCGGCCCTAAGGTCCACCAGCCTTGACCATCTCTCTACCAGGGCTTAGGCTCACCTCGTTATGACGCAGATATCTCAATTTGGTCTCGACCAGCGAATTATAGACCCGGCCCCTAAGGGGTAGCCGGGAGCTTTTTCGCTTTTTTCGAGACTTAAATTGGGAGCGCACGCCATGCCTGCGTCATCTTTTTCCGAACGTTCTGAGAGTTTGCCAACCACCTCGGCTGGTTCAATGACATCCAGCCCCGCCGTGCGGCGTGGGGAAAAACGGGTCTTTTGCTTTTCCGTGCAAGCCGAGGCCGATCCGGGCGTCATGCCAAGGGTTCTGGCGGTTTTTGCCAAACGCAATTTGGTGCCGCACCGCTGGCATAGCCAAGTAACCGGTCCCCTGGCGCGAGACCTTTCCATCGACATTCAGGTAATCGGCCTGGCGACCGATCGCGTCGCTTATGTTGCGGATTGCCTGCGGCAACTGCACTATGTGGACTGCGTTTTTACCTCCGAATTGCATCAAAGGTAAGGGAAGGCCATGAGCCTGCTGGACCGCATCGAAGCCTGCCAATTCTGGCAACCGCAGAATTACCGGCCATTTGCAATTGACGGAGAAAGGTTCGGCAATATCCGCCAAGACCTGGTCCAACGCCTCATCGACTTCCCCAAGGTCTTCCACGTTACGGATACCTTGGTGACCTTCCATGAGCGGCTGACTGATTTCGACAGCCGCAGCGCGGCCATGGCAGATGTTGTGGCGAGCCTACGCGCGGCCGGAGAGATTCGCCAATGGCGGGATGAATTTTACCCGGTAACCCGAAGCTGGGATGTGGCCCCCAAGCTAAAAATGGAGCGGGGGGCGGTGCCCGACTTTGGGGTCCGCGCTTACGGCGTTCATATGAATGGCCTGGCGGAGAAAGCCGACGGCCTGCACCTTTGGGTGGCCCGCCGGTCCATGACCAAGCAGACCGCGCCGGGCAAACTGGATCACCTGGTCGCCGGGGGGCAGCCTCATGGCATGGGGATCTTGGAAAACCTGATCAAGGAGTGCGGAGAAGAAGCCTCGATCCCGCCGGACCTGGCGTCTCGGGCACAGCCTATTGGCCTGGTCAGTTATGTCTGTGCCCGGCCCGAGGGCCTAAGAGACGACATTTGCTTTTGTTATGACCTGATGTTGCCCGAAGGCTTCAAGCCCGAGAACACAGACGGCGAGGTTGATGACTTTTTTCTCTGGCCCATCGAAAAGGTCATTGACGTGCTGGCCGCCGGCGAAGACTTCAAGTTCAATTGTGCGCTGGTGATCATTGATCTGCTGGTTCGCAAAGGCTACCTCACACCAGACCAACAGGACTATCAGGCGATCGTCTCGGGACTACGGCTGGCTGATTGAGCGCGTGGGAAACGAAAGATTGAATGGCCGGAGGCATTGGCCCAAGGCTAAGCTAAGCATCGCCTTGTTGTCGGGGCAAGTAGAGTAAGACTCGTGTCCCCTCACCCGCTTCGCTCAAAATCGTGACATGCCCGCCCGATTGTTTGGCAAAGCCGAAGATCATGCTCAAGCCCAAACCGCTTCCCTTGCCCACATCTTTGGTGGAGAAAAAAGGCTCTAGAGCGCGCTCTTGCACGTCGGCAGTCATGCCCTGACCCGTATCGTGAACCATGACCAGCACATAATCGCCGGCCTTTAGATTGGATTCGGCGGCATCCCGCGCCGTGATGACCGCATTCTTGGCCTCAAAAACCAGCTTTCCCCCGCCAGGCATGGCGTCGCGCGCATTGAGAGCCAAGTTCAGCAAGGCACATTCCAACTGGGACACATCGGCCAGGCACCGCCACAAGCCAGGTGCCGGTCTTGTCTTAAGCTCGATCCTTGCGTCAAAACTCAGCTTCAATATATCGACAAAGTCCAAAAGGACCTGGTTCAAATCCACAGGGACCGGCTGCAAGGTTTGACTGCGGGAAAAGGCTAGGAGTTGACGGGTCACATCCGCACTGCGGGTTGCCGCCTTTATGATGGCTTTGATCTGAGGCTGCTCGGAGCCCAGGGATTTGGCCAAGAGTTCACTATGACCCAGAATAATACCGAGCAGATTGTTAAACTCGTGAGCCACGCCTCCGGTGAGCTGTCCCAGGGATTCAAGTTTTTGCGCTTGCCGCAGCTTTGCTTCCGCCTCGGCTCGATCAGTCACATCCTTGATGGTGCCCCGATAGCCCAATAAGAAACCATCCTCGTCAAACAAAGGCACTGCGATTTCTTCCACAAAGATGTAACTTTGATCGGGCTGCAGGAGCCGGTAAACGATCTCATAGGGCATGGGATTGGTGTGAGTATCTTGATATAAACGCCGATAGATCGATTGGTCGTCGGGATGAACCCGCTCGTAGTATTCTTCCAGCCAATCGACGTCATCGGAGTTTTCGTAGCCGAAAATACGCAGTGCTTCTTCAGTCGCGACGGTTGTCCGCTGCCTGATCTCATCCCATTCCCATGATCCGATCCGGGCGATCTTTTGCGATTCACGCAAGAGGCGTTCGCTGGTTTCCAAGGACTCTTGGGCCGCGACGAGTTCACTGACGTCATAACCAGTGATAAGCGTGCCGCCATCGGGGAGCCTTTGCACCTTCAGGCGAAGTACCTGATCCTTCGCGGGACCAAGCTCAATCGTATCCTGACCGTCGGTCTTACGATCCAACTGCCGGCCCAACCAAACCACTTGCCGCGCACCATCGTTCGGAATTAATCCGGCAAAGATCAAAATCTCCCAGAATTCGAGCAGCGATAAGGCGCCGTTGGATGCATCGCTGAGTTTCGGGCTGAGGGAAAGGCAGGCCTTGTTGGCGAACTCAAGCTCCCCGTGATTGCCGAATACGGCGACCGGCTGATCTAGGCTGTCGAAGGCAAAATATAGGTAGTCTTTTGGCAAGAGGCTAGAAATAGCGTCTGTAGCCTTAAAGTCCCCTAACTTCATGACACACCGATCCTCGCGATTGGGTTCGGGAAGGCAGCGAAGGGAAAATAGCAATAGAACCCTGTAGCCTAGGGTGTCAGGCGTCCGTTAAGGATTCGTTAAGGAACTGGACCAATGCCCAGCGCAAGGCGGCACGCTCAACTTTGTGTGATCACCCGCCGGTTTTGATCAGGGAAGTCCCGGCCTCGTTGGGCAGATAGTGACGGATCAGGGCTTCGGCTTCTGGGCCGTTCCAATCGGCGGGCCCCACCAAACTGCCGATCATCTTGCCATCCGGGCCAATCAGATAGGTGACGGGCAGGCCGTATACCTGAAATTCACGGGAAAATTTTCCCTTCGGATCCAAGAACAGGTCGAGATCCGCAAAGGCCATTTCGTCCTTAAAAGGCACAACCTTACCAAGGCCGCCCCGGTCCAGGGAAACGGCCAGGATTTGCAGACCATCGCCGCGAAAGCGGGTCTGCAGGGCGTCCAAAGAAGGCATTTCATGGATGCAAGGGGCACACCACGTGGCCCAGAAATTCAGCAAGACCGTCTTGCCCTTGTAATCTGCCAGGGTCAGGCTGCTACCGGTCAGATCAGTAAAGCTGCCCGTGGGTGCTGGTGCTGTCGGATTGAAGAGGGTAAAGTTGCCTGCGAAGATGCCCTGAAGCGGCGGCTCTGCGCTCTTGGCAACCGGCCCAACCAAGATCAATCCGGCCATCACTAGTCCGGCCAAGATCAATCCGGTGCCTTGGAGATAAAGGCTTGCCAAACGCTGCGAGAGGGCTTTTTTGATGGACATGGGACACAATCCTATCGGTTCGGCGCCTAATGGCCTGTTGGTTTGGTGCCTACTGGTCAAGTGCCAATTGATTAAATGGCTGCAAACGTGAGTACAAACGAAAGCTCTTCCAAAACCCAAGGCGCCGCGAACAGCATGTGGGGCGGCCGCTTTTCCGCCGGCCCCGATCAAGTCATGGAGCAAATCAACGCCTCGATCGACTTTGACAAGCGGCTTTATGCCCAGGACATCGCCGGTTCGAAGGCACACTGCAGCATGCTCGAGCAGCAAGGCATCATCTCCTCCGATGATGGTACCTCCATCCGCGCTGGTCTAGACACAATTCTGCGAGAAATTGACGCGGGGGATTTTGCATTTTCTCGCGCGTTGGAAGACATTCACATGAATGTGGAGGCGCGTCTTAAGGATTTAATCGGAGAGGCGGCCGGACGCCTGCACACGGCACGGTCCCGCAACGATCAGGTGGCCACGGATTTCCGCTTGTGGATCAGGGACGCGATCGACGATTTGGACGAAGGCCTGAAAGCCCTGCAAGCGGCGCTGATTGATCAGGCCGAGCAACACAGTGGGACGGTAATGCCCGGCTATACCCACTTGCAAGCCGCCCAGCCGGTGACGCTTGGCCATCACTTTTTGGCTTATGTGGAAATGATCGGGCGGGACCGGGGCCGCTTTGCCGATTGCCGCAAACGGCTGAACGAGTGTCCTTTAGGGGCCGCCGCCCTGGCTGGCACTTCCTTTCCCATCGACCGGGAGGCAACAGCAACGGCCCTGGGATTCGACCGCCCCACAGCAAACTCCATCGACTCCGTTTCGGATCGGGATTTTGCCCTCGAGTTCATGTCGGCGGGCAGCATCTTGGCCATGCATCTATCGCGCCTGTCAGAGGAGATTGTGGTCTGGTGCGCCCAGGGCTTTAGCTTCATCACCTTGAGCGATGCCTTTACCACCGGCAGCTCGATCATGCCGCAAAAGAAAAACCCCGACGCGGCTGAGTTGGTGCGGGCAAAAGCCGGGCGGGTCATCGGCGCCTTGGTCAGCCTCTTGGTGGTGATGAAGGGCCTGCCCCTGGCTTTTTGCAAGGATATGCAGGAAGACAAGGAAGCTCTGTTCGACGCGGCGGACACCATGGCGCTCACGGTCGCGGCCACCGCCGGTATGGTGCGCGATCTGACCGCCGACAAAGACGCCCTAAAATCAGCCACCGCGCAGGGCTTCCTAACGGCCACGGATCTGGCCGACTGGTTGGTCCGGGTGCTCGGCATGCCTTTCCGGGAGGCCCATCACGTGACCGGAAGTCTGGTGCAATTGGCGGAAAACCGGGGCGGCGATTTGTCCGACCTCCCCCTAGAGGCCATGCAAAAGGTTGAACCCCGCATCACCCAAGAGATATATGACGTCTTGGAAGTTGAACGGGCAGTTACCAGCCGAAAAAGTTTTGGTGGCACGGCGCCCGAACGAGTGGCCGCCGCGGCCGCCCAAGCGAGAAAGCGATTTCTATGATGCCTATCTTGAAACAACAGCTTGCCGTTCTCATGGTCTGCGGCCTGGCCGGGCTGCTGATCGCCTGTGGCAAGGCCAGCGCACCCTTTCCGCCCGAGGATCAGGCCGGCGCGTATACCTATCCCAATGCCTATCCGCCGCCCGACTCGGTCGTGCCCAATTTTCGGGCTCCCAAGTTTGAGGAGCCGGAAGAGGAGGACGAGCCCCAACTGTCGCCGAGCCCCTATGACCGTACGACCACTAAAGTATTTGATTCGGAATAGCTTGCGACCGGCATGAGCGATTCAGCCTTTCAATACAGGAACGGCCAACTGTGTGCCGAGCAGGTGAAGCTGAGTGAGCTGGCTCAGACCGTCGGCACGCCTTTTTATTGCTATTCAAGTGGCGCCATCTCGGGCACCTATACCCGTTTGACCACGGCGCTAAAGGATCTTTCCGCGCATTTTTTCTATGCGGTTAAGGCAAACGGCAATCAAGCGGTGATCCGCACCTTGGCGGAATTGGGGGCCGGTGCCGACATCGTCTCGGAAGGGGAGATGCACCGAGCGCTGGCCGCTGGCATCCCCGCCAACAAGATCCTCTTTGCGGGCGTGGGCAAATCCGCTGAGGAGATGTCGGCTGCCTTGGAGGCGGATATCCTCCAGTTCAATGTGGAATCCGAACCCGAACTGAGGCTACTGTCCCAGTTGGCATGCCGCAAAGACCGGACCGCGCGGGTGGCCCTGCGCATCAATCCGGACGTGGATGCCCTGACCTTGGCTGGCATTTCCACCGGCAAGGCCGAGAACAAGTTCGGCATCGACATGGATTTGGCCCGCGACATCGTCACCCGACGAAATGACTTTCCAGGGATCGCCCTTGAAGGGCTCGCGGTTCATATCGGCTCCCAATTGACCGACCTCTCCCCCTATCGTTTGGCTTTTCGCCGCCTGGTGGCCTTGTTCAAAGAGCTGCGCGCGCAAGGGCTGGACCTTAAACGCTTGGATTTAGGGGGTGGCTTGGGCATTCGCTACCAGGAGGAAAAACCACCGGACCTGGAGGTTTATGCGCAGATCGTGCGAGAGGAAACCGCCGGCCTGGAGGGTGTGGAATTGGCCTTCGAGCCCGGTCGCTTTTTAGTCGGTAATGCGGGCATTCTGGTCACCCGCGTTCTTTATGTTAAGGAAAGCGGCAGTCGGCGCTTTTTGGTTTTGGACGCAGCCATGAACGACTTGATCCGGCCCATGCTTTACGAAGCTTGGCATGACATCTTGCCAGTGCGTGAGGCGGATCCGGCGGCAACCTTGGCGCCCGTGGACCTGGTGGGCCCGGTCTGCGAAACCACCGATACCTTCGCCAAACAGCGGGACTTGCCGCCCGTACAGGCCGGCGATCTGCTCGCGATTTGTTCAACAGGCGCCTATGGCGCGGTCATGTCATCCACGTATAATTGCCGTCTGCCGGCCCAGGAGGTCATGGTCAAGGAAGGTGACTTTGCCGTTGTGCGGCCCCGCGGGGATTATGCGGCCTTGATCGAGCAAGACCGGCTTCCCGCATGGCTCTCGGCACCATCGTAAGAAGCTTGGTCATCGGGCACTTGAGCAAGATTGGACAATCAAGACCGGTGCCCTTAGACTCATAATGGTCAAATTTGCATGAGAAACTTCGGCGAAAGACTGAAAATAGGCATGCAGTAAACTGGTTTTGGGGGGCGGAGAGCGAATAGGAACAGGCGCATCATGGCACAACGGGATAAGGGGAAAGCGCCCCTGAGGGCACGGAGATCAGCCCACTTAGGACCGGCAATCAAGCTCCGCCTGAGCTTGGCATGGCTGTGGTTGTTCTTGGAACGCCTGTTGCCGGCGCTTTTGCCTTTTTTGTGCGTTGTCGGAATTTTTGCCGCCCTGGTCCTATTTAACGTCCTGCCAACACTGCCCTGGTGGCTGCACGTACTGGCGCTGTGCCTTTTGCTGGTCGCAGGACTTACGACTCTCTTTCGGGGCCTCTGGCGCTTTCGCCCGCCGCGGGTCGCCCAAGCCAAGCGCCGCCTGGAGCAGGATAGCGGCCTATCCCACCGCCCCTTGACAGGCTTGGAGGATATCCCGGCCACGGTTCGCGGTGACCGCAACTCCGCGGAGTTGTGGGAGCGCCATAGGGATTCGTTGAAGTCCCAACTGGCGCGAACCCGCGTCAAGGCGCCGCGCAGCACCCTGCCCGTCGCAGACCCTTTAGCCATACGGTTCGCCGTGGCCCTGCTGGTTGTTGTCGGACTGGTGGCCGGATATCAGGACTGGCCGGCCCGCCTGGCCAAGGCCATCAGTCCGAATGTGGCCTTTGCCCAAGAACGGCCCGATCGGATGGATATCTGGGTCAATCCGCCGGCTTATACCGGGCTTGCGCCCCGATTCCTCGACCCGGCCAAAACAGACACCCTAGAGGTCCCGGTCGGTTCGGAAATCTTGGCGCAAGTCCAGAGCAACAGCCAACCCGTATTGGCTCTGGGCGCCATCCGCAGTGAGTTCGATCCCCTGTCCGAGCGGGCCTATCAGATCAGCGAGACAGTCTCTAAAGAGCTTTTAACCGGCCCTTCAGGGGGCAAAAACCAAACACTCTCCATCGAACAAAACGGCGATCCGATTGCCGCCTGGCCCCTGGAGATCATTGACGATCTGCCGCCGATCATCGACCTGACCGAGACCCCCAGCCCCACCGAACGCAATTCTCTGCGCATCCCTTACGAGGGTCGGGACGATTACGGCCTGACTGAAATCCGAGCCTTGATCCGGCGCCTGGATGATCTGGAGGCCAAGCCCATTGAGCTGGAGATCATCGTGACCGGCGCGGCAAAGCCCCTTCAGGAAGGGGCCAGCTATCACGACCTGACCCCCCATCCTTGGGCCGGTTTGGCAGTGGAAATCGAATTGCGGGCCAAGGACGCCCTGGGCCAGGAGGGGCGCAGCGAAGCCCGTCGATCTGTCCTGCCCGAGCGAGACTTCCGCCACCCCGTCGCACAGCAGTTGGTGGAGCTGCGCAAACGCTTGACCATGGACCCCAAGGACCGGCTGCCGATCATGCAGGAGCTGGGCGTTATCGTGCAGCATCCGGAAACCTTCTTCCACGACACGGTGGTGGCGCTATCCCTCTATGTCATGAGCCGGCGCCTGATTCATGACGACGGCCCGGACTCCATCCCTGGCATCCAAAACCTGATGTGGGAAACCGCCCTGCGCATTGAGGAGGGCGAGCTGTCCCTGGCCGAACGGGATCTGCGCGCCGCCCAGGAGGCCCTGATGGAGGCCTTGGCCGAGGATGCCGCACAGGAAGAAATCGAGCGTCTGATCGATGACCTGCAAAGCGCCATGGATAACTTCCTGGAAGCCTTGGCCGAACAAATGCAGGAAAGGCTCAATTCGGGCGAGGCACAAAACCAGCCGCCGCCCAATGCCCAACAGTTACGCCAACAGGACTTGCAGGACCTACTGGATCAAGCGCGAGAGCTGGCCCGCAACGGCGCGCGCGATGCGGCCCAGGAACTGCTCGCACGCCTGCAGGACATCCTAGAGAACCTGCAGATGCAGCCCTTCGACCAGGCCATGGACGGACAGATGCAAGACGCCAGCCGCATGATGCGCAGCCTAGAGCGCATGCTGCAGGATCAAGAAGAGCTCTTGGACCGGAGCTATCAACGTTCCAAGGAACAAAAGGCCGGCGAAGGCAGCGAGCAGAGCCAGAATCAGAACAATCAAGGCGATGCCCAAGACCAGGAGCAGCTGCGCCAGGAACTGGGTGATCTGATGCGCGAACTCAGCGAGATGCTGGGCGATATTCCCGGCCCCCTGGGGCGGGCGGAAGGGGAAATGCGCGATGCCCGCGATGCCCTGAAACGGGACAATCCAGGCCAGGCGATTCGGCCCCAAACCCGCTCGCTGGATCACATGCAACAAGGCCTGCAAACCATGGCCGACCGCTTCATGCAGATGTTCAGCCAAGACCAGGACCGGGGCAGCGGCAATGTGGGCGCCCGCCCGGGCCAAGGCCAAGGCCCCGACCCCTTGGGCCGGCAACTGGGCCAAGGCACCAGCGAAGCCATCGAAGGGGTGGAAATCCCGCAAGAAAGCGAGCAGCAACGGGCCCGGGAAATCCTCGAGGAACTGCGCAGCCGCCGCAATCAGCCCAACCGCCCGCCGGTGGAGCTGGATTACATCGATCGGCTGCTAAGGCAGTTTTAAGTCATAAAACTGCCTTGAGCCCGGCAAACGCCGGGATCCGCTGTAAGGAGAGCGATCCCCGTTTTGACGATATCGTCAAAAGCGGTGACGCTCTAATGCAGCGCCGTGCTGTCGCGGCAGACGGGCTTGTCTTCCAGGACCTTTTCGGCCGTGTCGCAAAGCTGCTTGAGGGTGAAGGGCTTGGTGATCACCTGGCAGATCAGCTCGTCCAGGTTATGGGCCCGCTGACGCTCGGCGGAATAGCCGGTCATCAAGAGGATCGGCAAGTCCGGATGATCCTTGGCCACCCGCAGCGCCAGACCGATACCATCCAGGCCCGGCATGACGATGTCGGTCACCAGCAGGTCGTAGTGTTCTTTCAGATCGAGCACCTCGAGCGCCTGCATGCCGTCGTTGACGGCGGTCACCCGATGTCCCCGATGGCTGAGCGCCCGACAGACAAAGTTCTGCACCGCCTTGTCGTCCTCGGCCACCAAAATACGTGCCATTCCCGACTCCAGTCTCCTCAGGCCGGTCCCCGGCTGTGAATCGTAAGACCACAGAATGAACCAACCTTTGCCCCGACAAGCCGCCGTCCGCGCCCGCCTCCCCTGGGAGGCCATGGGCACCGCAAATCGACGGCCCGAAACCGTACCGCTTTCCCCCAAAGCCCCCGAAGAACCTAGCATCCCGGCCCCAAATTCGACCCTTCCGGACCAACGGAGCCACCCGACCGGCCAGCCGCAACGGGCGCGCCTCTTCCAAGCGGTGACGCAGAGTCCCACAAGCGCTCTTAAGGAAGCGTTAAAGCCCGTTACTAAATTACGAATCCCTAATCGGGTCGGTGGTAAGTGGCCTTTTCCCAAGGGCCGCACCCAAAAAATAGATTCGCCTTGAGAATTTACTCTCAAAAATCGCAAATTTATGATATATTAGATATTAATAATAGCAATCTCCGTCAACAAGGTGGTGATCGTGAGCCTTGGCCTTAAGTCAAAGAGAGGGGAAGCAGAGCCCCGGTGGGGCTTTTTCAAAAGACCGCAGAGCATCGCGCTGCTCTTCCTGGCCGTGCTTGGGCTCGCGGCCTGTTCGGCGCCGGGGGCACCGACGCTCCGCAAGAGCGCCGAGGACGGCGGCGGTCCCCTTATCCCGGATTGCCAGAACCTCTCCCCCGCCACCGTGGTGAGCGCCTATGAAACGGCCTTTTATCATTCCACCTGGTCGTCCGCCTTCATCGAAGGGGCGCAAGAGGGCTTTCGCAGCGGCCTGGATATCGAAAATGAAAAAGACGCCTTTGTTCGCTTCCAAAAGCAATTTGCCTTCACGCTGATGAAGCAGGTCTTTGGGATTGACGGACGGCACTATCCCTTTCCGCCCTATTGCATGAAATTCGATGCGCCCATCGCAGAGGTAGCCGCCGCCCTGGACACGATCCTGCCGGTGCTTGACAATCCGATCGTCGCGGGGAAGGAGGCACACGGCCTCTTCGGCACCGGCTATTTCGACCGGGAGCACATCGGCGCCAAATGGCGCGACCGCTATATCATCACGGCCCGGGAAACCACCACGAACGAAACCGTTGTCACGGTGTTCCGCGACCTCCTCATCTCCCGCTACGGCGCCCCCTACGCCCGCGCCGAATCCGACGGCCACAACGAAGCCTGGATCCTAACCAAGATCGGCGCGCAGGTGAGGTAGGGTGGGTTTGTGTTAGGAATGGTTTTCTTCTCGGGAGAGGGACGGTGCGCCGCGAGAATTGTCACAGCCGCAAGATGATGTCCCTTATTTACGAACTCTTATTCGGAGAGACGGTACGTGGGAAACGATACGCAAGACGGATGGAAAAAGACCCATTGAGTCTTAAGTGACTTCCCTTTTTCGGCCATCATTGGATGGGCACGACCTTCTTGTGGACCACCCATTGATTGTGGGTTTCAAGGACAAATAGTTCGGTAAAATCATCATTTATCCCGATCTGGAGACAACGATAACCCTCATACCAAGTCTCAGGTTTGTACTCTTTGAGCCATTTTTTGATATTTCGAAAACCATTCCCTACCAAGATTTCTTTGATTGCATTCTTTTGCTGACTTGGCACAGGTCTAATTTGCAAAGTCCAGTCTAGCGAGTCACTAGTGGCGGAACTGCTATAGTATGCTTGAGCCAGTTCACTAAAATCCAATCTCTGGGGAGGATTCTTTAACTTATGACCCCAACCTGGCATGAAAATTCCCATCGGTTCATCGAGCTTGTCGCCCATGACCAACTCAATCTCGTCGAACATGGGAATGTCCGCGAAATACTCGCTGATCGACTGAGCACCAATCGGATGGCTCAGGCCTTGCGGCAGCTTGTATTTAAACCGGCGCTTGATGAGGGAGTTTTCAGGCATAAACTAGTGATCGCAAAATTATTTTAAGACAATTATAATGCGATAATATTTGAACAAAATGGTGGATAGGTATGGCGAAGAAAGAATTAGATGTAATTATCATGCCAGTCACTGTTGGAGGGGCCTATCAATATGGAAGCGCAAAGGCCCTCCGAGGGAAAGCGACATTCACACAGACTTTCAGTACCTGCCACTTTGGTAATATGACATTTAAAAAAATTAAGGGTGGCTCCAGAGGAGGCAGTTATAAGTGCGTTCAAAATCGTGAGATTTACCGAATAATTCAGAAGCAGGCAGAAGAATGACCTGGTCCAAAGTTGAAATTAGGCAGCATGGTGAAGATGGGCAAATTTACGACATGCCATCTTTCTTCGAAGACTTAGAAAAGTTTTTTTCTATTACCAAATGGCATGTGGATATGGACTGGTGTCTTGGTAATCGCGCAGGCGAACTTGTCAAAACTCTAAAAGCTTCATCTGGATCTTTGTCAGACCATGATCTCCGGCATTTTTATGAGGAGATTTTCCAAACAGTCGATGGCGAGTTTGCTGGATTCAAAGATGACAAGTACGAAGTGAAGCTCACAGCTTTTGATTCAACATTGTGGATATTGGAATCAGATAATCAGGTGTTTTTGAATCACATGGTCAAAAAATATGGTTTGCCCCAGCCATTGCCCACAAAAGGCCAATAGCAATGTGTAAAAACTTAGTCAGAATTTGGAGGCAAGCATCGGAAGACTTAGGCTTTGAAATCATAGTGCCATTTGAACTGTCAATAGACCGGAATATTTCAATAACTGCAGCTCTTCTTGTAAAGAACTTTGGATACAGAAATGGCATGATCGTCATCAGCGATTACAAAGTTGTGGAGCCATATAAATCCAAAATTGTCGGTCTTGGCTATGGGTACTCAACTTTTAGCGAATTTCGTGACAGTGAAAAATATGACCGAGCGTCTTACATTGATATTTTATCAGATTGGACTTGGGCGGGTGCTGATCATAAAAAACCTAGCTGGGTCAAAGATGATTGCAATTAAAGTCTAGTGACTGAAATAGCAGTCGAGAGCGAATCTGGATACACGCAGAAATATACTAAACCATTTTGCAATACGGCGGTTTATATAGACGCAAGTTCGCTCTGAGGGGTGGCAGATAAAATGGTCAGAGAATATTGGCAATGCAATTCTATCAATCGTAAGTTACGGTCTTGAATCAGGGCTATAAGTTTCGCACCTCGCAACGCACGTTACGAAAAACGAACCTTGCCGGATTACTCCCCCTCTTCCCCCTCAAAGCCGATGGCGAGATTACTGCCCTCTTTGGGTGGGTTTTTGGTGTAGGTTTCGAAGGGGGTGGTTTCGCCGGGGGCCAGGTCGGCTTCCAAGGCGGGGAAGGTCCAGCCGACCAATTCTTGGCCGGTGCTGTCGGTGAGGCTGGCGCGCAAAGGGGGGACTGGGCGGATCTTGTCGCTGACATTGAGGACCAGTCCCTGGATGATCAGGAGGCGGTCGTCGCCGTCCTTGCGGCGGATCGAGGTGACCTCCTCCAAGGACAAGCCCTCGCCGGGGGGATCGCCGGTGATGCCGATGGCGGCATAGAGAGGCCCCATGTGGGGGAAGCGCTCCACCACCGCCTCGCGGGCCACCAAGGCGCCGCCCAGACTGCCGGCCAAAAAGAGGATCAAGGCCACCCAGCCGATGGTCACCGCCCGGCTGCGCCCAGCCGCGTTGCCCGCCGCCAGGGCCGGGCCACTGCCCGAAGACTTGCCTTTCAGCTTGAGACCCTTCTTGCCCGACTTTTCAGATTTTTTCTTGGCCGCCAGGGAAATCACCCGGGGCATTTCGGGCCGCTCGCCCTCCGATTGGTCTGGCGGCTCCCCCTGGTCCGGCGCGTCTTCCGGCTGGGACTCGTCGGAATCCGGGTCGATTTCGATGATGTCGTCTAAGTCCGAATCGTCCGGATCCGACTCAGGCGCCCTATCGGACACCCCAGCCCCCGCACCACCGGTTTTAGAGGAATCGGGGCCGACGGTCGGCGCCTGATGCCATTGGTGGCCGCATTTGGAGCAGCGCACCTTGCGGCCGGTCTCACCCAGCAAGCTGGCGTCAAGCTCGAAGGAAACCTGACAGCTTTCGCACTGAATAATCATAAAAAAAACGTGCCCCGACGCGCGCAGACCAATTAGACTTATAAAAGTGCCGGATAGTCAAAGCAAGTTTGTCTGGGGAATAGGGTAGCCCCGGGCCAAGCAAAAGCAAATTGAAGGGGCGGTGTTTTGCCCTGCCACAGAGTGAAAACCCGTCTCGACCAAAGAAAAAAAGAGGAAAAGCCTAGCCCGTGGTCCGTTTTGAGGAAGTGGCACTCAGCTATGGGGAGGGGCCCAAGGTCCTGGAGGAGGTAAGCTATGCCTTTGCCCCGGGCAGCTTTCATTTCCTGACCGGGGCGTCCGGGGCGGGCAAGTCATCGCTGTTGAGGATGATGTACCTGAGCCTGACGCCGACGGCGGGCAGGGTCAGCCTGTTCGATCAGGACGTGGCCAGCCTGCGCCGGGCCGAGCGGGCGGAGATGCGCCGGCGCATCGGCGTGGTGTTTCAGGACTTTCACCTACTGGACCACCTGACCGCCATCGAAAACGTCTCCCTGCCGCTGGCCATCAATGGGGAGAGCGACCGCACCACCCGCCAGGATGTGGCCGAGCTATTGGCCTGGGTGGGCCTGGCCGACCACCTGGAGGCCCTGCCCCCCACCCTGTCGGGCGGCCAGCAGCAGCGCATTGCCATCGCCCGGGCGGTGATCACCCGGCCATCGATCCTCTTGGCCGACGAGCCCACGGGCAATGTGGACGACCGCATCGCCATCCGGCTCATGTACCTTTTCGAGGAGTTGAACAAGCTGGGCACCACGGTGATCATCGCCACCCACAACGAGAGCCTGGTGGCCCAATTCGCCCATCCGGTGCTGCGCCTGGCCAGCGGTCGCCTCACGGTGGAGCGAGATTTCCTCGGCGGTACCGGCGCCGTCGGGCAAATGGTTGAAGTGCCCCATGGCGGGGAGGTGACATGAGCGGCGCGGTTTTCGAGCGACGCCGGGACATTCCCCTGAAGCGGGACGCCTCGGGCCGCTATTTGCCCTGGCTGATCGCGGTGATGGTCTATCTGGCCGCCCTGGCCCTGGTCAGCGCCATGGCCATGACCAAAGTGGCAGGGCAGTGGCAATCCAGCCTGACCGGCCAGCTTACCATTCAGGTGCCGGCCGCCCCCTTGGCGGACGCAGAGACCGAGGAGGACAACACCGGCAACGAGGCCGCCGTCAATCGCGTGATGGACATCCTACAGGCGACCGAGGGGGTGACCGCTGCAGAGCCCATGCCCCTGGCGGAGATCAACCAGCTGTTGGAGCCCTGGCTGGGGGTGAGCGATGCCTCGGCCAGTCTGCCCCTACCCCGGCTCATCGCCGTTACCATCGACACGGAGGGCCGCTTCGATCTGGGGGCGCTGCGCCAGCGCCTGCGCCAATCGGTGCCGGGCACCACGGTGGATGATCATCAGCAATGGCTGGGCAGCCTGTTGAACCTGGCGGGCCTGGTTCGGCTGGTGGCACTCTTCGTGGTGGTGCTGGTGGGCCTGTCGGCCGTGGTGATGGTGGTCTTCGTCACCCGCATGGGCCTGGCCGTGCACCGCCAGATCATCGAACTGTTGCACTTGATCGGCGCACACGACGCCTATGTGGCCCGGCAGTTTCAATGGCATGCGCTGGGCCTGGGCCTGCGCGGCGGACTGATCGGGCTGGCCTGCGCCGGCTTGACCCTCTTTGCCGCCGATCACTTCATCAGCCAGTTGGAGGAGACCTTACTGCCGACCCTGTCCTTGCAGCCCTGGGAGTGGGCGCTTCTGGGCCTTTTGCCCCTGATCGCCGCGACCGTCACCATGCTGACGGCCCGGATCACCGTGCTGCACTCCCTCTCGCGGATGTTATAGATCAGCGAAGGGGCACAAGGCATGCGGTCCATATTCGCCCCCCGCCGACGTTTACTTGGCTCTTTCTGGCGCCTCGCCATGGGGCTGGTCCTGGTGGCGGCGATCGTCTGGCTGGCGGGCTTGTTCTGGTATGCCGGCCAACTTCCCGAGCAACCCAGCCCGAGCACCCAACAAACCGATGCCATCGTGGTCCTGACCGGCGGCAGTGGCCGGTTGGAGAAGGGGCTGGAGCTCTTAGCCGACAACAAAGCGGAAAAGCTCTTTGTCTCGGGCGTTTATCGGGGATTGGAGGTGCGCGAGCTGTTGCGTCTGTTTCAGGAATCCCCTGGCGAGCTGGACTGCTGCGTCGCCTTGGGCTATGAGGCGGATAACACCCGCGGCAACGCGGTGGAGACGGCCGCTTGGATGTCCGAGGAAGGTTATGAATCCCTGCGCTTGGTAACCGCCAACTATCACATGCCCCGCAGCCTGCTGGAATTCGAAGAGAGCATGCCACGCAGCCAGATCATTCCCCACCCAGTTTTTCCGGCCCACTATAAACAAGAGGATTGGTGGCGCTGGCCGGGCAGTGCGCGTCTGCTAGTGTCGGAATATAACAAGTACCTCTTAGCTTTGGTCCGCCAAACCATCACCGCGCAGTTGGGTAGGAATGAGGTGCCTCAGGAGGCTGGTTCATGATTTTCCTGCGCTCATTGCTGTTCAACATCTTTTTCTACAGCTATGGTTTTTGCCTGCTGACGCTCTGCTTGCCCCTCTTGCTGGGCCCACCGCACTGGCCCAGGCGGGTCGGCTATGTGCTCTCCAGCGGCATGTTTTGGGGCCTAAAGGTAATCTGCAATGTGGACTATGAAATCAGGGGCAAAGAGCATTTGCCCGAAGCACCTTACCTGATCGCCGCCAAGCATCAGTCCGCCTGGGATACCTTTGTCTTTTCCGTTCTTTTGAAAGATCCTTCCTTCGTACTGAAGCGGGAGTTGACGTGGTTGCCGCTCTTTGGCTGGTTCATCAGCCGGGCCGGGATCGTCGCCATCGACCGGGAGGGGGGCGCGGCGGAACTCAAGCGCATGGTCGCCCGAGCCAAATTCATCACCGGACGTAAGCAGCCCTTGGTCATCTTTCCCGAAGGCACTCGAACCTTCCCTGATGAGCAGCGCCCTTTTCACCCCGGGGTGGCCGCGCTTTACAGCCAGTTGAATCTGCCGGTGGTTCCCATTGCCCTTAATTCGGGGCTGTTTTGGCCGCGCCGGGCTTTTTTGAAAAAGCCGGGAACCATTGTAATGGAGATCCTGCCCCCTGTGCCGCCGGGCAGGAAGCGCAAGGCCTTCATGGCCGAGTTGGAAGAAACCATTCAGAACAACAGCCAGCGCCTGATCGCGGAGGCAAGGGACAAGCACCCAGATTCTTAGCTTGCCTCCCGGAGAGAGACGCCGAATAAAATCGCTTTTATCTCTTAGAGAGATGGGTTTTTTTGATTGTCGGGCCGATCAAAGTGACTCATGCTACCATCGTAAGATTGGATTTTAGGAAGGCTGGCTGATGAACAAGGACTTGCCCCGCACTGTGACGGCTGATGAAATTGCCACCTATCATCGCGATGGCGTGGTCTTTTTGCGCGAGATGTTCGATGGCGACTGGATTGAGTTACTAAAAAAAGGCCTGCTGACCAACTGCGAGGCGCCCTCAACCCGCTCGCGGGTATGGGATCGGGATGCCGCCGGGCGCACCATGTTCTACGATAGTCAAGCCTGGCAAAACGTCCCCGAATACCAGCGCTTTATTTACGATTCACCTGCCGCCGAACTCGCCGGTCACTTGATGGGCTCGACGCGGATCAACTTTTATTTTGATGCGGTCTTCGTGCGCTCCCACGGGAGCCAGTTTGCAACGCCCTGGCACCAGGACGAGCCCTATTGGTCGGTGGAGGGCTATGATACCTGCACCATCTGGATGCCCCTGGTCGCAGTCAAAAAGGAAAACGCACTGGCTTATGTGCCCGGATCACACCGCCTCGATTCCGTCTTCTACCAATACAACTTCGGCAACTTGAACCCGGATGGAAAAGAGGGAATCGATCAGGTGGACTTCTCCCGGATTGGGGATATGGACTTTCCCGATATCAACGCCAATCCCGAAAAGTTCGGGGTGGTAAGCTGGGACATGGAGCCTGGGGACTGCGTCGCCTTCAACAGCCGGATCATGCACGGGGGCTCGGGCAAGTTGGATGACGATTGTGAGCTGCGAGTCTTTACGACCAAGTGGTTAGGGGATGACGTGCGCATCAAGTTTCGCGACTGCGGCATGGACCCGGACCACAGCGCCGTTATGACCGCCCAGGGGCTCAGGCCCGGCGATCGGCCTGGCACGGATCTTTATCCGCAAATTTGGCAAAGGCTCTAACCACGGCCTTTCCGGGAAAGAGGCTTGCCGCTAACAAGAGGCGGCTTGTATGAGCCGATCGTCGCCCTTAAAGAGATTGGAAATAGGACAAAGGATAGGGAAGCCTTGACGCCGGATTTAGGATACCAAGAGTCGACTGTTATTTTGACAGCATGCACGGCGGTAAACTCCGGACCCGCAATGCCGATATCCATCTAGACATCCATAAAGTCCTGGAAAACGGGGACATCTTTGCG